>CAZSSZ010000049.1:0-9180 GCA_964609755.1 uncultured Flavobacteriaceae bacterium
GGAACTTTTTATAATCGATGATTTTACACACCGGCGGAGCAGCATTTGGTGAAATCTCAACCAAGTCTAACTCCAATTCGTTTGCCTTTTGAAGGGCCTTTGCTAATGGGTAAACCCCCATTTCAACATTGTCGCCAACCAAACGCACTTCCGGCACTCGAATCTTTTCATTGATTCGATGCTTATCTTCTTTTATTACGCGAGCAGGTCCTCTGCTTCTTCTTCTTCGTATGGCTATAACTAACGAATTTAATTGGTTGTGAATATGTCTATTTCTTCTGCTACTTGACGTTTAATCAAAGTGGCAAAATCTTCTAAGGGCATTGTCCCCAGATTGTTGCCTCCGTGTTGACGAACCGAGACCGTTTGTTGCGCAGCTTCTTGTTCACCTAGGATGACCATAAAGGGCACCTTGCTCATTTCAGCTTCGCGGATTTTTTTACCAATGGTCTCACTTCTATCATCCACGAGGGCGCGAATTTCGTTATTTTCTAAGAATTCTGAAACTTTTTGTGCGTATTTTTCATGCTTTTCGCTCACACACAGTAGTTGTACTTGTTTAGGCGTCAGCCATAAGGGGAAATTTCCGCCTGTATGTTCTATCAAAATGGCCACAAAACGCTCCATGCTTCCAAAGGGCGCACGGTGAATCATTACCGGGCGGTGCAATTCATTGTCGTTCCCTTTGTAGCTAAGGTCAAAACGCTCGGGGAGGTTGTAATCCACCTGAATGGTGCCCAATTGCCAACTTCTGCCCAAAGCATCTTTAACCATAAAATCGAGCTTTGGTCCGTAAAAAGCCGCTTCGCCCTCTTCAACAACATAGTCTAATCCTTTTTGCTCAGCAGCAGCAATAATGGCTTGTTCGGCTTTTTCCCAAAGTTCGGTATCGCCAATATATTTTTCGGGTTTCTCAGGGTCACGGACAGAAACTTGGGTTTTAAAATCTCTGAAGCCTAAGGCATTAAATACATATAGCACTAAATCAATAACACCCATAAACTCATCGTTGAGTTGTTCGGGCGTACAGAAAATATGCGCATCGTCTTGAGTAAAGCCACGCACACGAGTAAGCCCGTGCAATTCACCACTTTGCTCATATCTGTATACCGTGCCAAATTCTGCCAAACGAATCGGTAAATCCCGATAGCTCCACGGCGAGGCGTTGTATATTTCGCAGTGGTGTGGACAGTTCATGGGTTTGAGTAAGAACTCCTCCCCTTCGGCAGGGGTATTAATGGGCTGAAAACTATCTGCGCCATACTTTTCATAATGACCTGAAGTAACATACAATTCTTTTTGCCCAATATGGGGGGTAACTACCTGTTCATAGCCCGCTTTGGTTTGCGCTTTGCGCAAAAACTGCTCGAGGCGCTCGCGCAGTGCTGCCCCTTTGGGCAGCCAAAGCGGCAATCCTTGCCCCACTTTTTGCGAAAACGTAAACAGTCCCAATTCTGCACCTAGTTTTCGGTGGTCGCGTTTTTTGGCTTCTTCCACCAATTCCAAGTACTCGGTGAGGAGTTTTTGTTTTGGAAAAGAAATCCCATAAATGCGGGTAAGTTGTTTGTTGTTCTCATCACCACGCCAGTAAGCGCCAGCAATGTTGGTAAGTTTTACAGCTTTAATGATACCAGTATTGGGCACGTGTCCGCCGCGACACAGGTCGGTAAAATCGTCGTGGTCGCAGAACGTAATGGTGCCGTCTTCCAGCGCTTCAACAAGTTCGGTTTTATATTCGTTTCCGGCATTTTGATAAAACGAAAGCGCATCGGCTTTGGAAGCAGATCGCATTTCAAATTCGTGTTTACCACGGGCAAGTTCCAACATACGTTTTTCGATGGCTGCCAAATCTTTTTCGGTAACGGTATGCTCACCGGCATCTACATCATAGTAAAACCCGTTATCAATTGCAGGTCCAATAGTGAGTTTTATCCCAGGATAGAGTTGCTCTAGGGCTTGCGCCAAAAGGTGTGCACTCGAGTGCCAAAAGGCTTTTTTTCCTTCGTTATCGTTGAATGTATAAAGTACCAAATCCCCATTTTCGGTAAGCGGTGTTCTGGTTTCTACGGTAGTGCCGTTATAGGATGCAGAAATCACAGCACGTGCCAATCCTTCGCTAATGTCTTTAGCTACATCAAAGGGCGTACTGCCTGTGGGCAGTTGCTTTACAGCACCATCGGGTAAACGAATGTCAATTACTGAACTCATACAAAGGGCAAAGATAAGCGGAATGTGAAAGCGGTCAAGTGTTTTTTGGGATAATCGTTATTTAAACTTACTCCTCGTTAAAAAGTCCTTTCACCATTAATCGGATTCCCTGAAAACCCAATCCTATAGCCGCGACACACATTAAAATAGCCACACCTAGTACAGGGATATAAAGTACGTGTTCTTGGTTTTTAAAGGCTGAGGTCATCACGGTAGGACCAATAAACGCCAGCACAATAGCGTATGCCATGGCGCGTAATCCACGAAAGAAATTCCTTTTGTTCATTAATTTTCAGTTGCAGTAAACACAAAGGTATCTCTTTCTACTACACGAAAATAGCCCAAAGGGAAATCATTGGGAGTTGTGGTGTTTTGGATGTTCCCACGCAGGGTAGATTTTGCTGTGGCAAACGGACCGCCGCCATCTTGTCCGGCATGCGAAATAAGAATTTGCATATAGGTGTAAAAGGCTTTGTTTGCACCCATCAAATGGATGGGAGTGGGTGTGTTTTTTGGGAAATACTTATCGTAGAAAAACGAAAAGGTAAGTTGCTGACCATTGTAAAATTCATCACGTGTAACAAACAAATTATTGAACCCAAAATCCATAACATAATAATTCCCTTCTTCGGGACGATCGGTAAATTTCACAACAGCTTCGGTTTCTTCACCGGAAATTAGTGTTTTTTTTCCTTGGGTGATGCTGTCTATTGACGTAGAAAGCACTAGGCTTTCCGATGCGGTGTAGGTAGCCCCCTCAATACTGACTGCTAATTCAAAAGTTTCATCCAACAAAACCGGAATATTCTCAGCTTTATAGTGTCCTTTTTCATTTTCTTGAGCCGTGAAAACCACATCTTGGTTCTTTAGGGTAACGGTTGCGCCTTCAATGTAGGGAATCACTTCGTTATAAAACCCAGTAGTGTGTGATAAAACCACTTCTAATGTTCCTGTTGTTTCGCCTACAGGACGCCAAAGCATGGCATCGATAACAACACGTTTTTCGTGTGCGGGCAGGGGTACGTCTATGGGGTCTTCACAAGATGTTACTAGTAACAGTCCAAAAATAAAGAGTGCTTTTTTCATCAGAAGCGAATATTATAGGTTACAGAAGGGATTATTCCAAAAATGGAGAGTTTATAGGCTTGGTTTTTCCCTGTTTCAGGGTCTTGCTTAAAGCTGATGGTGGCGGCATTTCTTCGGTTATAGACATTATAAATCCCAAACACCCAGCTGCCTTTAACTTTTTTTAAGTTGTTTTTTGTGGGTGTGAGTGTTGCCGAAACATCTAGACGGTGATAAAAGGGTAGGCGTTGCGCATTGCGCTGTCCAAAACTGGGTATGCGCGTACCCATAAATTCATACTGACCCGTAGGGTAGGTAATGGGTTGCCCGGATTGCGCCACAAAATTGGCATTCCATTGCCAACGCGTGTTGGGGGTATCGCTTACGCTAAGACTTAAATCATGGGTTTTGTCGTAGGGTGATTTGTACCACTTTCCGTTATTGATGCCGGGGTCGTTTTCGCTGATGCCTAAGGTTTGTTGCTCCGCTCTGGAAAGGGTATATGATGCAATTCCGGTAAGTGCGCCTTTTGTTTTTCTGAACAAAAATTCTAATCCATAGGCGCGTGCGATTCCAGGTAATAAAATTCGCTCCAATGCTTTGTTGGATACCAATTCGGCGCCGTCTATATAGTCGTAGCGGTTTTCAGTTTTTTTGTAAAAAGCCTCTGCTTCAAAGGAGTTCCCGTTATCGTACTCGCTAGCAAATCCTATTGCCCACTGGTCGGCGCGTTGGGGTTTTAGGTATTTTCCACTAGGTGTCCACACATCAAGTGGGGTGGGCGAGGTGGTATTTGAAATCAAGTGTAGGTATTGGTGCACACGTTGATAACTTGCTTTCCAAGCATTTTTTTCGGTACGATAGGCAAGCGTAACCCGAGGTTCTAGGTTGGTGAAACCCGCGGTGCTTTCTGCTTTTGAAAAATAGCCGACGGCAATCCCGTCTTGATACATACCAAGGGTGTTGTTGAACACTACGGGCTGATCGTTGGCATAGCGCTCCAACCCAGATTGTGCTAGGCGATTAAATTGATTTAATCGGACTCCGTATTGCAAGGCAATCGCATCTGAAATTTCGTGTTTTGCGCTTAGGTAAACCGACGCTTCGGCAGCAAACTTTTTCTGAAGTTGGTCGAAGTTAAATCCAGAGTCTTCGGTAAGCGGACGAATAAAGCCGGGATTAAAATCGTAATAAGTGGTTTGAATACCTGTTTCGATTTTTAGTCGTTCAGATAGGTTGTAATTGATATCGTATTTCAGGTTTAGGTTTTTGATACCTGAATCCCAATCAAATCCAACAAAATCTAATGCCAAGCCGTAGTAGTAATCGCTGTAAATCACAGACAGGTTTCCAAAGACGCGATTTGAAAACAGTGTATTCCAGCGCAAATTGAATACCGAATTCCCGTAGGTGTTTTTAAACGAGCTGTCAAACGACACCACATCACGTCCAAAATAGCCTGACAATAAGATGCGGTTTTTTTCATTCACGGGGAGTGTGATTTTGGTGTTGAGGTCATAGAAATACGCCAAGTTAGGCTCACCTGTTGCCTTTAGGAGCAAGTGCGCATAGGTACCCCTACCGGCAAGCAAAAACGATCCTTTTCCAAGGGGCCCTTCTACCAATCCACGACTGGAAACCACCCCAATACCTCCATTAAAACGCACACGGTCTTTGGCACCTTCTTTTTGATCGATGCGCAATACCGAAGCCGCTCTACCGCCATACGCAGCGGGAATACCCCCTTTGTAGAGTTGTATGTCCTTGATGGCGTCTGTATTAAATACTGAGAAAAACCCAAATAAGTGCGAAGAGTTAAAAACGGTAGCTTCATCCAAAAGTATAAGGTTTTGGTCTGCACCACCCCCTCGGACATTAAATCCAGAAGCACCTTCTCCTGCACTGGTCACACCTGGCAATAGTTGTATGGTTTTAAGAATATCAGATTCGCCAAACACCACAGGTGTTTGCTGAATGGTTTTTGAAGATAGGCGATTGATACTCATTTCTGGGGAACGCAACCGAATACGTTCTACGTCTTCTGTCACTACCACTTCATCGAGTTCTTCAGATTGAGGTGCTAACGCAATATTTAGGGTTTGGTCTGTATCCAGCATCACCTCAATAATTTTGGTTTCAAACCCAAGGTTTTGCACCACTATTTGGTAATCTCCCTGAGGCAGCGTAAGGGAATACACCCCATAGTTGTTGGTAACCGTTCCAGAGGTTGTGCCTTGCGCATAAACGGTAACGCCCAAAAGTGTTTCTTGGGTGTCGGCTGCGGTTACAGAACCGCTAAGGGTAAAATTTTGGGCATAGGAAGATAATCCTACACCAATCCATAAAAATAAGAGATAGCGTATCAAAGCAATTTTTTGCGAAGATACGCATCAAAACATTATGCTGCGAGTGCCTTGTCTAGGTTTTCTTTGATAGCAGCCAAAAACTCTTGCGTAGTGAGGTAGTGCTCACGCGTCATTTCTTCCTTGTGGATGAGCATTGCTAAGTCTTTGGTCATTTGTCCACCCTCCACGGTTTGGATACAAACCTCTTCGAGTGTGGTACAGAATGCCGCCAAATCGCGGTTGCTATCCAATTTGGCACGGTGTGCCAATCCACGGGTCCACGCAAAAATAGATGCAATTGGGTTTGTGGAGGTTTCTTTTCCTTGTTGGTGTTGGCGGTAGTGACGGGTTACTGTACCGTGAGCCGCTTCGGCCTCTAGTGTTTTTCCGTCAGGGGTAACTAGGGTAGAGGTCATCAATCCTAACGAACCAAATCCTTGGGCTACGGTATCTGACTGTACGTCGCCGTCATAGTTTTTACACGCCCAAACAAATCCACCATTCCATTTCATTGCTGCGGCAACCATATCATCAATCAGGCGATGTTCGTAAGTGATACCCAATGCCTCAAACTGATCTTGGAATTCGTTTTCAAAAACCTCTTGAAAAATATCCTTAAAACGCCCATCATAAGCTTTCATAATGGTGTTTTTGGTAGACAGGTACAAAGGCCATTTTTTGCTGATAGCTCTGTTCATACACGAACGCGCAAAGCCATAAATGGAAGAGTCAATGTTGTACATGCTCATGGCTACGCCACCCTCTTGGAAGTTGTACACCTCCCAAGTTTGTGCTTCGCCGCCATCTTCAGGAGTGAAGGTCATGGTGAGCTTCCCTTTTCCTTTAATTACGGTATCTGTTGCGCGGTATTGATCACCAAAGGCATGACGACCGATACAAATAGGCTGTGTCCATCCTCGTACATAGCGGGGTACATTACTCATAATAATAGGCTCACGGAACACGGTTCCGCCAACGATATTACGAATAGTTCCGTTAGGAGAACGCCACATTTGCTTTAAGTCAAATTCTTCAACACGGTTTTCGTCGGGTGTGATGGTAGCACATTTAATTCCAACGTTGTATTTTTTTATTGCCTCAGCGGCATCTACAGTAATTTGATCATCTGTTTCATCGCGAGAGGTAACGCTTAGGTCATAGTAGCGTAAATCAACATCTAAGTAAGGAAGTATGAGTTGTTGTTTGATAAAATCCCAAATGATTCGAGTCATTTCATCCCCGTCCATTTCTACTACGGGATTCGCTACGTGTATTTTGGTCATGATAGTTGTTTAATTCGGGCGCAAATATACCACTGTGTTGGTGAATAGGCAATAGTGGATTACGAATCAAATAATTACGAATAAACTAATTACGAATTATGAATTAAATAATTACGAATAAACTAATTATGAATTACGAATAAACTAATTACGAATTACGAATAAACTAATTACGAATTACGAATAAACTAATTACGAATTATGAATTGAACCATTCATAATTGAACGATTCGTAATTTAACCATTCGTAATTCGTAATTGAACCATTCGTAATTGAACCATTCATAATTGAACGATTCGTAATTTAACCATTCGTAATTCGTAATTTAACCATTCGTAATTCGTAATTGAACCATTCATAATTGAACCATTCATAATTGAACCATTCGTAATTAACTTATCGGCATAAAAAAACCGCAAATCAAAAACGACCTGCGGTTAAATATGTGTAAAAGCTTCTGATGATATTATCTAAACTGACGCTCTTTAATTCGTGCTTTTTTACCAGTTAGGTTACGGAAATAGTAGATACGTGAACGACGTACTTTTCCGCGGCTGTTAACCTCAATTTTTTGAATACCCGGAAGGTTGATAGGGAAAATACGCTCTACACCTACCGTACCCGACATCTTGCGGATGGTAAAGGTTTTGGTAGCTCCACTTCCTTTAATTTGAATAACAACACCTTTAAAGAACTGGGTGCGTACTTTTTCGCCTTCGCGAATTTCATAATAAACGGTAATGGTATCTCCTGCTTGAAAACTTGGGAATTCTTTTTTGGGAACAAATTCGTCCTGTACGTATTGTAGTAAGGCCTCCATTTGATTTGAATTTTAAATTAATGCAGAGAAACATTCACGTACTTCGCCAGCGGTTTCTTAGCGGGGGCAAATATATGCGTTTCCTTTTAGTTCTACAACCCTTTTCTTACTTACCAAATTTAATAGCCGATTCTTCTATTTGTAAAATAGTTTAGATGCAATTATTTAAATATTAAACACTTGTATATATGTTGTATAGGTATAAAAACGATAACAAAATTTAGTAATTATATATATTGTGCTAAAATCTATTAGCATAAAAAATTATGTTAATGCTTTTTCTTTATCTCTAGCAAACTTTAAGTGAACTATTATGGGGGAAACAAATTTAAAATGGTTTCGATTACTACTTTTGGCGCAAGAATTGTCTAAGGATAAGTTCAATGAACGGTTTCTAAAGCTTGTAAAAAAAGACGCTGAAAACAGACGTTTACGCTTAAAACGACTAAAAAAAACAAAGTAGCTAGTTGGATGCTTTAGGCTCCAAATTCTTAAGTAGAAACATATTTAACGCATCCAACTTTAGTTCTAGGTTTTCAATACGGTTGTCTTGCTTGGCAATTTCCTGAGCTAGATGTTCAACTTCGTGTGATATAACTTCCTTAAGCGGCGTGCCATTCCCCGTTAGCAGCCATTCTGTATTTACCTCAGGGTATTTGTTTAATATATTACTTATTGTATCTGAATTCAAAGGTCTTTTTCGGTTTTCACCGGTAAAATTTCCATAGGTCTGTCCAATATCTTGAACAAACTTCTTTTTGTTAATATATAGCAAATCAGCTAGATATAAAACTCTTTCCTTGATATAAGATAAATTATTATCCATATTTAAAAAAATTACCTATATTTGATAATATATTATATTAAAAATGTAATGGTTACCAAATTTAGTCAATTGTTTTTTACCCACTGTGTTTTAATTGAAAAATGCATAAAATGTTTTTTTCAACCCTCACGAAACGCTTTAATTATCCCTCCTGATGTTAACTCCCTCCATACCCAAGCATGTTTTTTTGATGACTCAAGGGCAGTTGAATTAACAAACGATTTTCATGCTGGTATAGCCTCTTATTTTCAATTTAATATCCCAGTTTTAGTGATAATTACCATCCTAAGATATCCATTTTTAAGTATTTATGTCTAATGCAACGCACATTCTGTAAGAAAAATCCTACACGCTAATGATTCTACTTTATACGTCATTCACAAAATTTTTGCGACCATTTACTATGGATTTTTTGCACAATCATCTAAATCCAAGTTGAAAATGATTTCGCAAAATAAATTTGCCATTGTAATAAAAGCATATATGAATAAACTCTACACTTTACTGTTCGTATTTACTGTCGCATCTTTTGTCTTGCAAGTTTTTGCGCAAAGTACGGCAATTAAGCGTGCCTCGCTATCTACTTCGGTTGCCGATGCGCATAGCATCCAGCACGGGCAATATAAAGTACA
>CAZSSZ010000050.1:0-9134 GCA_964609755.1 uncultured Flavobacteriaceae bacterium
CATCAAGGGGTTCCGGTGGTATGCGGCACAACAGGTTGGTTAGCACACAAAAACGATATTGAGGATTTATGTGCAGCAAAAAACGGGGCTTTTTTATATGCTTCAAATTTTAGTTTAGGCGTAAACATATTCTTTGCGTTAAACAAAAAATTAGCACAAATGATGGCACCACATACGCAGTACAAGGCAAGCATGGAAGAAATTCATCACACCGAAAAACTAGACGCACCCAGTGGAACAGCAATTACGTTGGCTGAGGGTATCTTACCCCATACAAAGTTAAAGGGATGGAAACTTGAAGAGGAAGCTGGAGAAAACGACCTTCCAATAAAAGCACTTCGTGAACCCCATGTGCCAGGTACACATACAGTAACCTACACCTCTGCTATTGATAAAATTGAGATAGAACACATTGCACACAACCGTGATGGATTTGCCCTAGGTGCTGTGGTGGCTGCCGAGTGGATTGCAGGAAAAAGTGGTATTTTTACCATGAATGACGTGTTAAACATCACCTAATCTTACAGCTATTATGACTACTTCTCAATGGATTTTATTCGTAGGACTTTGCCAAGTCTACATATTTGTAAAGCTTTGGAAGCTCTATAAAAAGGCAGGGGTTTCACCACTTTTGGCACTTATTCCTTTCTACAATTCTATGGTATTATTACGGATTATCAAACGTCCGCAATGGTGGGTAGTGCTTTTGTATATTCCAATTGTAAACCTATTGATGCTCCCCGTAATTTGGATAGAAACTTCAAGGAGTTTTGGAAAAACAAGTCTTGTAGACAGCTTTCTTTCGTGGGCAACCTTAGGATTTTATGGATTTTACTTGAATTACGTTGCCGATGTAAATTATCGTCCCGACAGATCGTTAGAGCCTCAAAGTAGTTTCGGGCAATTTATTGGGTCTATTATTTACGCAGTAGTTTTTGCCACATTGGTTCACGCCTATTTTATGCAGCCTTACATTATCCCCACAAGTTCCTTAGAAAAAAGTTTGTTGGTGGGTGATTTTCTGTTGGTGAGCAAATTCCATTACGGCGCACGCACACCACAAACACCAATTTCTTTTCCTATGGTACACGACACCATACCGCTAGCTAAAGTGCGATCATATTTAAAAAAACCGCAACTCCCCTATTCCCGTTTTCCCAGACTTCAAAAAATAAAACGCAATGATATTGTGGTATTTAGTTGGCCAGCAGATACGGTGCGCCAATTTTTTAGAAAAGAAGCCGGGGTAGAAAAACCCGTGGATAAAAAATCGAATTACGTAAAGCGTTGCGTTGCCCTACCGGGTGATACGCTTTCGATTGTAGATGGTATTATTCATATCAATGCGGAGCAATCTATCATGCCCGACCGCGCCAAACCACTGTATAGCTATACCGCATATAACAGCAAAGGAATTTCTGCTAGGAAATTAATCGAGATGGGATACAACGACCTTAATCGAAAGTTTTTCATATCAAATATCAGCCAACCCATGCTTAATGCACTTATTCCGCATTTGACAGGTTTTGGGAATAGAGATCCAAAGAATTACGAAGTATATACAGGCGCAAAAGGGCTCCCCATTGATGTAGTGCGTGCCTATCGGATACAAGCCAAAGAAATTCTTGAAAGCAGAAAAACCTTGTTTTTAACACTAAAAGAAGCGGAGGAACTACAAACAAAACTACCGTTAGATAGTTTAATACGTAAAATCAACTTCACAAGATCTTATAACGAAGTATACTTTCCCAATAATATCCGTTACAATTGGAACGAAGACCAATTTGGTCCCTTGGTAATCCCTAAAAGAGGTGTTAGTGTACAGCTCAACGCCAAAACTTGGCCGTTGTACAAAAAAATCATTCAAGATTATGAACACAACACGGTTTCCAAAAACGGAGACTTGATTAAAATTAACGGAGAATTGGCAACGTCTTACACCTTTTCGCAAGATTATTATTGGATGATGGGCGACAACCGCCACCGTTCTGAAGACAGCCGGTATTGGGGCTTTGTTCCCGAAGATCACATTGTGGGAAAACCCGTATTCATTTGGATGAGTATAGATGGATTTACTGAGGGGTTACGCAACTGGCGGGTGCGCTGGAACCGTGTATTCACCACTGTTGGCGGATCGGGAGAACCCGTTTCCTATCGTTGGTATTTTGTGGCTTTTATTGCGCTGTGGCAAGGTATTGCCTGGTTTCGTAAGCGAAAGAAAAAAGCGTGATGGAAACTGTTTTGGCACCCTTAGCCTATGGCGGTTCACTGACGCTTTGGGCATATTTGGCACAAGCAAAAAGCATTGTAGTTGAAAAACACGATCACTACCAAAAACAAACCCAACGCAACCGGCAATATATCCACGGGGCAAATGGAAAATTATTGCTCTCCATCCCTATTAAACATTTGGGTAAAGAAGGGTATCAACACTACAAAGGCGTAGCCATTGACAATAGTTTTCCTTGGCAAGCGCAACATTGGAAATCCTTACAAACTGCTTATCGTTCTTCCCCCTATTTTGAATTTTACGAAGACGCTATTTACCCATCGTATCAAAAAAATTTCACAAGCCTTTATGAATTTAACACCAGCCTTTTTGAAGTCTTAAAAGGATTGATCGGAATTGAAACCCCTTTTTTATTTTCAGAAAAATACAATCCACACCCTCAACACCTTGATGTTCGAAGCGTATTGGAAGTAAAAAAGCAATCGGAAGTGGTTGCAGTTACCTATACCCAAGTTTTTGAAGAAAAGAATGGATTTATCCCAAATCTTTCGGTGCTAGATTTACTTTTTAATGTTGGACCCGAAAGTTTAGGCTTACTAAAACATTGTCCCTTACCAAAAAAAGTGTAACTTGTTGATGCGAAACCTTGCATCATGAGCGACCCTAAAATCATTGGCATTGGTGGCATTTTTTTCAAAGCCCAATTCCCCAAAAAACTACAAGAATGGTATGCAAAACACTTGGGGCTGGTACTAAATCCGTATGGCGCAACTTTTGAAATGCGCAATGCCAATAATCCAGAAAAAACGAAGTACATTCATTGGTCTGTTTTCGCAAATGACACCGATTATTTTGACCCTTCTCAAAAACCCTTTATGATAAACTATAGGGTACAAGAAATTGAGAAATTAGTCAGCAAATTAAAAAATATTGGGGTTACCATTATTGATGAAATAAAATACTATCCTTATGGAAAATTTGTACATATTTTAGATCCAGAGGGGAATACCTTGGAACTTTGGGAACCCAAAGAAGACTTTTTTGACACCATGAACGTTCCCACAAACAAATAAAAAGCAGGCCATAAGCCGGATTCTGTCGTGCCTTATCATTAATCTAGACGATGCATTACTGCAACGCTCTATCCGCCTACCCTCCAACTTGGGCGCGCTACCCTTAGCGTTGGTTTACATGGCGTTTCACCGCATAGAGTTTACCTGATTTCACTACAGCCAAACTGTACTTGCTTTCTGTTGCACTTGTCCTCCCCGCCTGAGGCGGATGACGGGTGTTACCCGCTATGCTGCGCTATGGTGTCCGGACTTTCCTCTCTTCGCAAATGGCGAACAGCGATAAGGTGGCCTGCGAGGCAAAAATAGGGATTCTTTGATTAGATATCGTTTTTGCAACGACCCAAGTTTGTGTATATTTACCTCATGGGGGATTACGTTGTATCGGCCTTAAAATACAGACCGCAAAGTTTTACGGATGTTGTTGGGCAACAAGCCATTACACAGACACTTCAAAATGCCATTGATGTAGGCAAAATTGCCAAAGCCATGCTTTTTTGTGGCCCTCGCGGTGTAGGAAAAACTACCTGTGCGCGCATTTTTGCCAAAAAAATCAATAGCGGTAACCTAGAGATAGACCCCAACGAAGATTTTGCCTTCAATGTTTTTGAGCTAGATGCGGCTTCCAACAATTCGGTTGATGATATTCGAAGTCTTATAGAACAAGTGAGAATCCCTCCCCAAAAAGGAAATTACAAAGTGTACATCATTGACGAAGTACACATGCTCAGTTCTGCGGCGTTTAATGCATTTTTAAAAACCCTTGAAGAACCGCCAAAACACGCTATTTTTATTTTGGCAACCACCGAAAAACAAAAGATTATCCCCACCATTTTGTCGCGTTGTCAAATTTTTGACTTTAGACGGATTAGCGTTAAAGACGCGCAAGCTTATTTGGCTGCCATTGCACAACGAGAGGGGGTTAGCGCTGAAGATGATGCCTTGCACTTGATAGCCCAAAAAGCTGATGGTGCCATGCGAGATGCACTCTCTATTTTTGATCGTATGGTAAGCTACTCGGGGGCAACACTTACCGCAAAGCATGTATCGCTAAACCTAAATATCCTAGATCATGACAGCTATTTGGAAATCACGGATATGCTCCTGCGGGGTGATTTACACAATAGTATACTGAAATTTAACACACTTGTGGAGTTAGGGTTTGACGGGTATCATTTTATCAATGGGCTCTCAAAACATTTTAGAGATTTGATGATGTGCCAAAACGATGGCACAACCAAACTTTTGGAAGTAAGTCCCGAAACAGAAGCTAAATTTCACACCCAAGCCAAGGCAGTTTCTACATCATTTTTACTTCAAGCGTTGGAATTGGCAAACACCTATGCCCTGCAATACAAAAGCAGTTTGCATCCACACTTGCAAGTTGAATTGTGTTTGATGCAAATTGCATCACTCAGTGAGGGCGAAAAAAAAAAGCCTAAGCCTTTCATAAAACCGTATCAAGAAGAAACATCATCAATAGCTTCGAAAAGCGCAACTACCCAATCGACAAGTATACCCAACACTAAGCAAGGCTCTGAAAACCAATCGGAAAATTTACCTGCGGAAACTAGAGAGGAGGCAAATACAGTAAATGAAGATATTTCCACTGAACCCATAGCAATTGCAGAGGGAGGTGAAGCTACTACCACAAACGAATCTAGTGCAATAGAAAAAACGAGTGAATCCCCCAAAACAGTAGCCAACGAAGTTGAAGCACAAAAAACCATCACAACTGAAGAAGTGCCTATTGATCCAACCGAAGAAAATCCTTTGCAATTAAATCTAGCTTCACAAGCGATTTCAGGATTCTCACTCTCCAGCTTACGTATACAGAAAGCACATCAAAACAAATCTGACAACCAAGAAGAAGGCGCTGTTGTAAGAGAGCAAGAGGTGTTGCAAGAAAGTTTGTTGGCTTGTTGGGAACACTACACAAAACAAATGTCTGAAAACGGTTCGCGCAACATGGTGGCTTTGTTGCAATTAGATCAACCCAGACTAAAGCACAAAACAGAGATTCATCATACCCTACCTAACGAGACCAACCGTGTTGAACTGGAAAAACACAGCGGGGCATTACTAACATATCTTCGCAATACACTAAAAAACGACCATTTAAAACTATCCCTTCATGTAGATGCCAAAGAAGATAAAAAGTTTGTGTACACAGCAGAGGATAAGTACAACGAACTGCTGCAGAAAAACCCCATAATCGAAACATTCAAAAAAAATTTCAACCTGGAGTATTAGTGTAACTCCTTATAAAGAAGTTTAATCATTCCATCGGCAAGACCAACCTTAGGCACAAATATTTTGTTTGCCCCACTGCATTTCATGGCAAGCAAGTAAATATGAACCGCTGGTACAATAACATCGGCGCGGTCGGGGTTTAGTTGCAAATCCACAAGTAATTCTTTGTGAGTACGTTGTTTTAAAAACTCATATTGCTCTGAAAGTAGCATATAGGAAAGGGGCTTTCCAATTTTACGCCCCGACATTTTAAACACTTTGTTTATGGTACCACCAGAACCTACTACAGATATACTCGCTATAGATTTGGTGTGCTTTTCAATCCAGGATTTGTACGTCTCCAACTCGCTGTCTTCCATCATTTTGCTCAGCATACGCACTGTGCCAATCTTAAAGGATTTTGAGGCTATTGTCTTGCCGCCATGGATGATGGTTAACTCTGTACTTCCACCACCAACATCCACGAAAAGGTAGGATTTATGTGGTTTTACGATATCGTACAAATCTGTCATGGCGATAATCTCCGCCTCGCGTTTCCCATCTATCAACTCTACGGCTACTTCCGTTTCTTTTCGAATACGTTCGATAAGCTGGGTCCCATTTTTAGCCTCCCGTAGTGCCGAGGTAGCACATGCCATATAATGCGAAACCCCGTGAACATCCATCAACATCTTAAACGATTGCATCGCATTGATCATACGTTGTTGGTTGGGCATACCAATAGAGCCGTGTGAAAAAGTGTCCTGACCCAATCGGATGGGCACACGCACCATAGCATTTTTGGTAAAAATAGTAGGTTTGTTTTTTCGCTCAATAACATTACTGACCAGTAAACGCACAGCATTTGAACCAATATCTATAGCAGCATATTTTGATAATCTCATGGGGTGTTCAATTTGTTCAGGTAATACATGTAAGTGGCTTCTTGTGATCGTAGTGGGGTAGCACCATTGGTGCGATAAATAGGTTTGCTATCATCATTTACCCAACGTGATTTTACATTATCATTCCAACTTAACTCAAAGGTATCTACCAACTCTTGTTGCACATCTTTATCGTAAATGGGGCATGATACCTCCACGCGATTATCCAGATTTCGTGTCATCCAATCTGAAGATGAAATTAAGATATCACGATCTCCGCCATTCTCAAAAATTACCATGCGAGGGTGCTCCAAAAACCGATCGATCACGCTGGTAACTTCAATGTTTTCACTAATCCCTTTCACTCCAGGGACCAAACAACATATTCCGCGAACAATCATCCGAATTTGAACACCTGCCTGACTTGCTGCATAAAGTTCCCTAATCATATCATAATTCGTTAGGTTATTAATTTTGATGCGAATCAATGCATTCTTCCCCTCTTGTGCAAAGTGAATTTCACGTACAATACGTTCTTTCAACCCACTTGACGTAGTGAACGGGGAAACAAGCAAATGTTTATGTGAGGGCACCTTATAGCTTGTTTCTAAAAAGGTAAACACCCGATGTACTTCTTTGAGAATATGTTGGTTTGCTGTATAGAGGGTATAATCGGTATAAATACGTGCCGTGGATTCGTTAAAGTTTCCGGTGCTAACAAAACCATAGCGTTTGAGTTTGTCTTCTTCTTGGCGTTGTATCAAGCAAATTTTGGAATGTACTTTTAGTCCAGGTACCCCAAAAATTAATCTGACGCCCTCATTTTTAAGCAATTCTGCATAACGAATGTTAGACTCCTCATCGAAACGTGCTTGAAGCTCAATTTGTACCGTGACGCGTTTTCCGTTTCGTGCCGCTTGAATAAGAGCATTTACCACTTGTGAATCATCAGACAAACGATAAATAGTTATAAAAATACTCTTTACTTTTGGGTCTAGTGCTGCCTCTCGCAGGAACCTAATCACATAAGCAAACGTATGATAGGGCGTATATTGCAAATAATCTCGCTTTGCGATTTGTGAAATCAAGCTTTGATCTAAGAAAAATTCGGCAATTAACAGTGGTGGCTTTTTTTCATAAAGCAAATCTTTACGTCCAAGCGAAGGAAATTTCATGTAATCTCGGCGGTTGTGATAACGCCCTCCTGGAATGATACTATCGCGTGAGCCAATTTGAAATTTTTCAAGCAACAATTCAAGAGTATCCTTTTCAATATTCTTGTCATATACAAATCGAACAGGATCTCCCTCTACACGTTCTCGCACACTCGATGCTACTTTATCTACATAACTTTTATTGATATCATCATCAAAATCCAATTCGGCATCACGTGTAAATTTTACCATGTGTGCCGAAATTGTAGTAGGTGAAAAAATGGAAAAAATATGATGCATCTGATGACGAATAAGATCATCTAAAAGTATGATGTACTTTTTTTCATCTCGTGATGACAATACTATAATTCGATCTAAATGTGTAGGGATTTGGATAAGCGCAAATAATGGTTCTGAGGCATTTTCTAGCTCCATACGAACAGCAAGAAAGGCGTTGCTGCCTTTATCATTTGGTATACGTGTTTGCGCGTTAATTAGCACCGCTATTAGCGATGGACTGACCTTTTCATTAAAATAATCATGTACAAAAGCGGCGTGGTCTTCATCTAAGGAATGTTCATCCAACACAAAAATTTGTTCCGCTTTTAATTCTTCTGTAAGCGCTTGAATGGTAGCAAAACTTTCGTCTTGTAAAGCGATGGTCTTTTGGGTAATCTCTTGAAGGAGTAGCTCTGCTTTTTTAGCCTCTTCTGTTAAGGCGACGGCTTCCATTTGTGCAATACGCTTCACGGTAGCGTAACGTACCTTAAAAAATTCATCGAGATTATTGGAAAAGATACCAATAAACCTAATCCGTTCAATAAGGGGTACGTTGGAATCTTGCGCTTCTTGGAGTACACGACGATTAAAGTCTAACCAACTCAATTCACGATTTACAAAAGGAAAATCCATCAATTTTTTAGCATTTTAGGGAAAAAGCACTCGGCAGTTCCCGTTTTGATTGCTGACCACAAAGATACATCAAAGCGAAAAACGACAATACCAGCAGTGGGTATGTTCTCATCCGAAAATGCACTCAACTGATGCGCCAATGCCGTACAAGCGTGATTATGTCCAAAAGTAATTACTGTATTTTCGTCGTCAGGAAGACAACGTACAAACTCCAATACTTCCTCACCACTAAAGTCATACAGCATTTTGCTTACCGAAAGTTTGTAAAAAGGTAGTCCCAATTCTTTTGTAACGATAAGGGCGGTGTGCGCCGCACGATTGGCAAAACTTGTGTAAGCAGCATCGATTTGAAGGTTTTTTGTTGCCAAAAATGCCCCCATACGGTGGGCATCGGAAATACCGCGTGTATGTAACGGACGGTCGGCATCGGAAACTTGTAATTCCCAAGACGATTTCCCATGACGCATCATTATCCAAGTTTTCATTCGAAATGAATTTAAGGAGCTAAACGCTGCCTTGTCCAAGTATTGTTTTCTGATCTGACATACACAATCCTGTCATGCAAACGGTTGGGTCTGCCTTGCCAAAATTCTATACGTTTTGGCTCAACGGCAATACCTCCCCAATGTTCGGGACGTGGAATATCTTTTCC
>CAZSSZ010000051.1:0-9073 GCA_964609755.1 uncultured Flavobacteriaceae bacterium
CATAGTGCTCCAAAAATCAACGACCCCAACGCACCTGATGTTTTGGTAGCAATGCCCATAATAGCAAGACGCTTGGCTCCACGCTCTATCGGTCCCAATATCGTGATGTAGGGATTGGCAGCCGTTTGCAATATGGTCATTCCTGTTCCCTGAATGAAAATAGCCAATAGAAAAACCCAATAGGTTCTGGCTTCTGCTGCTGGAATAAAGACAAGTGCGCCCACGGCCATAATAATCAGCCCTATGGACATACCCTTTCTGTAGCCTATTTTGTTGAGCAGATAGGATGCGGGAAGTGCCATAACAACAAAACTGATATAAGAAGCGGATGCTACAAGATAAGATTGCGCTTCACTAAGCTCATTGATGGTCTTCATAAACGGAATTAGTGCTCCGTTAATCCAAGTCACAAAACCGAAGATGAAGAAAAGGCCCGCGATGATGGCTATAGCTAGTGTGGTATTTTTTTTATTACTCATAATAGTGATAATATTATCGGGTTTGTAAGGTGTTGTTCATAGGATGTGATGGTTTCCTTCAGGGCATCTTCTAACGTGTACTTAGGTTTAAAGCCTAATTGTTGGTATTTTGAAGGATCTGCCTTGGAATGTTTGATATCACCTGGACGTTCTTGCAAAAACTGTATCTCGGATTTTGAATTGGTCAGGTTGATAATGCTTTCCGCTAGTTCCAGAATGCTGGTACTATGCCCTAATGCTACGTTGTAAACACCTTCACCATTTTCTGAGGCAAAGACATTGGCTCGCACCACATCCTTTACGTAGATGAAATCACGAGTCTGTTGCCCATCACCAAAAATAATTATGGGCTTATTTTTCAAGGCTTTATCAATGAATATAGGTACAGCAGCTGCATACGCGGAATTTGGATTCTGGCGTGGCCCGAATACATTAAAGTAGCGTAATGATGTGGTGGGTACATTCCACTGGTCCTGATACATTTTAAGATAGTATTCTCCATCCAGCTTGGTAATTGAGTAAGGGGTTAAGGGTTCGGGTGTCATGGTCTCAACTTTTGGTAGCACCGGATTATCGCCATAATTAGCGGCCGAACTGGACAATACCACTTTACAATTCGGATTTTGCCTTGCCGCCTCCAGTATGCTGATTGTTCCTAAAGTATTGATTTCAATACATTCATTAATATACAACAAAGATTCGGGGACACTTACCAATGCGGCTAGATGGAAAATACAATCAACATGCCTCGCTAACCGTGCAACCAAATCTTTATCTTGGATATCTCCGTTTACAAACTCAATATCAAGTGGTTTGATGTTTTTCTCAAAGCCTGTACGAAGGTTGTCCAAAACTATTATTTTATGTCCCGCTTTAGACAATTCTTCAGCGATATGGCTTCCTATAAAACCTGCTCCTCCTGTTATTAAATACTTCTTCATAAGACAATCTCCATTTTATCGTATTGCTCTTCTAAACTTTTGATGAGTTTGAATTGATTTTTAGCTCTGTCCAAATTATGTTCCGGGTATTTGATTTTATAGTATACATCATTGTTCAGGTAATCCGTTAAAAAGCGTAGCGCCATAATGAATATCATGGTTTTTGCAGCCAAGGGTAAGTATTTCAATTCTATAGGTGTCAATACATCCTGCATTTGCTCTAAAAATCCCTTCGTGTATGCTTTGTAATAATCAAGGTTGAATGTTACCTTAGAAAGGTCTTGTGCGTCCTCCGCAACAGTATTACAAATAGTTCTGATGGCGTCACCAAAATCGTAATGTACAATACCAGGCATTACCGTATCGGTATCTATTACACAAAGACCATGACCGTCTTTATCAAAAAGTGTATTGGATATTTTAGTGTCGTTGTGGGTCACTCTTAGCGGTATCTTTCCCGATTCCTTTAGGTTTTGAAGGATATGCATCTCTTCTTTTAAACGAGACACCTCGTTTGTATAGTCTATAGCTTTTATGACGCGTTCTTTACTGGCACACTGTATGGCTCGTGCATATTGTTGGTATCGGAACGACATATCGTGAAAATTCGGAATGACCTCCGTTAATTTGGAGTTGTCAAAATCATCTGTAAGATTCAAAAACTCGCCCAATAGCTTCCCACCTTCGTAGGCAATTTTTTCGTCTTGTACCACTTCATGCGTATAGCTATCTTTTATATATATCATCAAATTCCAATAATTGCCTCCTGATTTGTAATAGTACAACCCACTTTCCTTTGTTTTTACAAAGCAGAGTACTTTTTTACGCAGTTGTGCATGGGGTAAATGAGAGAGCTTAGATTTGATATGTTGGCTCACAATTACTTTGTTATTAACCAATCCTGGAACATCTTTAAAAACTGTGTGGTTAATTCGCTGTAGAATATAATCTTCATCACCATTGGTGCGTACCAAATAGGTGTCGTTGATATGACCCGAAACAAGTTCTTCTACAGATTGATATTTATGTCGATGATCAAAAAAATTAAAAATTTCGATGATTTGTTTTTTGTTCATATAAATTACCAGAGTTTTTCAGGGTAAGTCCCGTTATTTTTTAATTCTGCAATGGCTTTTTGTACTTTTTCTTTGTCTGTATTGTAGGTAACCCCAAACCATTTTGCGCTAGATTGCAACACCTTAACTTTCGCCTTCCCTGTCTTGAGGGCTTCGCTTACTATGGTAGGAAGGTAAAATTCAGCTTTATGATTATGCTTATTATCTTCTAGGAACTGCTCGAACAATTGCTCTCCAAAATCAAAGCATCTTGGCGTAAAGCCCCAAAAATTCATGGACACCACAGTATTTCCGTCAATAGGCTGTCGATTCCCTGATGTATCTTTTCCATACAACTTACCATTCTTTTTTTCTATGTGCTCGCGTTCGGTTACGTCTGTTAGATAACCTTGTTCGTTTACAGAACATTCCCCTCTGGATACATGACCGTGGTCGGAAACGGTGTTCTTTAACAAGTAGGCAACCATACTAAAGTTGTAAGAATCCTTATCTGTTTTTATTAGCTCTTTTACCATGACCTCGAATGCCTCTCTACTGTAAAAATCATCAGCATTGATGATAGCAAAGTTTTCCTTTACCAAATCCTTGACCATGAGCAGCGCATGACCTGTACCCCAAGGCTTAGTCCTTTCTGGGTTTTGGTAAACATCTGGTACGCTATTGATTTCTTGATATACATAGAGCACTTCTACCCTTCCTGCTAGCTTTTTTTCAAAAAGTACTTTGAATTCGGTCTCAAAACTCTTACGAATAATAAAAACGACTTTATTAAAACCTGCTTGGATGGCATCGTAGAGTGAAAAGTCTATAATGGTATCCCCTTGAGGTGAAAAGGTGTCAATTTGTTTCAGCCCACCATAACGACTACCCATGCCAGCTGCCAAAACAACTAGGGTGGGGAACTTATGGTGTGTTCTTTTATTCATATCTGTTTCTTTTAGATTTAAAAAAAGGACAAAGCAAGTTGTCCCTTATCCTCTTTTTAAAACAATAACTAATTCAAATAATAGCAAACAATATGTTATGTGTCTATTTCATACACTAGTATCCCGAGTTTTGCTCCAATATACCAGGTATTAATTGGGCCGAAGGCTTAGGTAATAACCTGTTGTTTATAGAAACATTGGGGTGAACAGCTTGATTGACTTCCACCACCATTTTTTTGCGTACTAAATCGAACCATCTATTTAACTCAAAGGCTAATTCCCAATTACGCTCGGCAATTACAGCCTTATCAAAATCTAGCTGACTCATTCCACTTGGTAAATCTACCGAAGCATCTGGCGTGTTAACATCTAATCCATTTGCCCTTCTTCTCACCATGTTTACGTATTCTGTTGCTTTAACAGAAGGACCACTTTCTGCCATATTAGCAGCCTCAGCATAGATAAGTAATACATCAGCATAACGCATCATGACATTGAATCCTTCTCCATTATTACCTACAGTTTCACCCCCATCTCTATATTTAGCCATATAAGGCTGAACACCTGCATCTACATAGGAAGTTCCATCTGCAAAAACTGTTGTAAAGGTTGCATCTTTACGAGGACCATCAGGGAACAGATCGTAAAAGCGCTCTTCACTATGGAAATCTCCCCAACCACCTTCGCCATTACCCCAAAATCTCGAAGCAGTATGCATATGACTTGCGGAAATACCATCGCTCGCCGTAGAACCATAAAAAGCAAAAATAAATTCCTTATTGGTTAATCTGTTTTCTGCTTTCCATAAATCTGCAAAATTGGGCTCAAGAGAATAGTTCATTTCATCTATCACCTCCTTAGCTTTATCTCTGGCAAGCGCATAGTTGGATGTATCTTCTAAAGGCCACCCTGCCATAGTTAAATACACTTTTGCCAATAAAGCTTTTGCAGCACCTTTTGTTGGTCTTCCTCTTTCAGAAAAGGAATCAGGTAATTTGGTCTCTGCATCTTTTAGATCTGCAATTATTGAAGCGTAAATATCCTTTACACTAGACTGTTTCAAATCATCTATGAAAGTTTGGTTTTCAAAGGTGGTCAGTTGTACTTCTCCAAACCAACGAACTAAAAAGAAAAAGTTAAAGGCTCTTATGAATTTTGCCTGACCCTCTAATTCACCCAAGCGTTGTTTGGAAATACCCTGTGCATTAGTAACGTTGCCAATAATGGCGTTTGCATTTGAAATGGATTGATATAATATTCTCCAAACATTACTTATTGACTGATCACTATCATTAGCACTCAAACGATCTAAGTCTTTAAAAATACCAGCATCTGAGCGCACATCTTCAGCTCCTGATGTCATTATGAGTGGATAACCATAATCGAAGCCTGACCAACCCGAATATAAGGGTCTAAATGTTCCTGCAAGGGCTGCCTCAAACTCAGTTTCGGTCGTATAAAATGACTTTGGATTTAACAACGAAGGTGGATTTTCTTCTAAGTCAATATCAGCACATCCAAACACCGCCAATATCAATAGCGTAAAAATGTATTTCTTACTAAAATATTTTTTATTAAAATTCATGGTTTAAAAGTTTATGTTTATGCCTATTGTGTATTTCTTTTGAGAGGGAAAAGAGGCTAAATCTACCCCTGCAAATGCATCCCTAGAAGTTCTGCTGGTTGCTATTGCACCCGCATTATTTGATTCTGGATCAAAACCTGAGTAATCCGTGAACGTGAATAGATTCGTTCCTGTAACATAAATGCGGGCAGATGAAGCTCCTATTGAATTCAAAAGACCTTCATCAAAATTATATCCCAGTGTAATATTCTTAATACGAACATAAGAGCCGTCTTCAACCCAACGACTGGATCTTCTTAAGTCCCCTAAGGAATTATGCCCTGGTATGTTGGTGTTTTCGTTTTGAGGAGTCCAAACGTTTCGCATAGCAACACTTGTTCCTTCATCTCTTGATTCCTGTAAAGAACGAGCAATGTTATAAATATCATTTCCTTGTACTCCAATAACTAAGACGTTCAAATCGAAATTTTTATAGTTGAGCGTATTGTTCCAGCTAAAAGTAAAATCAGGAAGTGCTCGCGCAATGTTTACAACGTCATCAGCGTTAATGAGACCATCGTTGTTCTGGTCAACATATTTTGGTGAGCCTGGGGTAACGCCATAGACAGCTGCTAAAATAGCTTCATCGCTTTTCCAAACCCCGTCGTATTCCCAGCCCCTTATAAGACCTATGGGCTGACCCACCTCAAGCCAAATGGCATCATCAAAACCAGGTAACCCTGCACCGCCTAAATTGATTTCAGTTTCACCGCTGTTCAATGAAAGTACTTTGTTTTGGTTTCTTGTAAATGTTGCTACACTATTCCATTCAAAATTAGCATTGCGTATTGGCACTCCTGAAAGCAAAATTTCAAAACCTTCGTTCTCAACCTCACCAGCATTTACCATTTGGGTTTGATACCCAGAAGCCTCTTTCAACTCTCTTTCCAACAATAGGTCTGTTGTGTTCTTCTTATAGTAGTCAACTGTTAATGCCAATCTAGAATTGAACATATTAAGGTCTGCCCCAATGTTCAATTGTTCTGTAGTTTCCCATTTTAAATCAGGGTTTGAGGCTCGTGTTGACAAGCTAACTCCAGTTCTTACATCTGAACCGCCAAAATAAAAATTAGACCCCGTAGTCAATGTGGAAAGGGACTGATAGGGAGCTATAGCTTGGTTACCTACTTCTCCATAACTTGATCTTAACTTAAGGCTATTTACGGTAGTTGAATTCGCTAAGAAATTCTCTCTACTTACGTTCCATCCCAGAGCAGCAGAAGGGAAAAACGCTCTTTTGTTATTCTCTGCAAACACCGATGAGGCATCAGAACGACCCGTAATGGTCAATAGGTATTTACCGTCAAAGGAATAGTTCAACCTCCCCATATACGACTCCAACGATTGATCGGACCTAAAAGAAGTTGGAATCCCAACATTTGCGCCCAGACTCATATTGTTGTAGGTAGTGGAATTTGATAAAAACCCACTAGCACCTACATTATTGTCGTTGTACTTCATTTTTTGTTGCTCAAAAACTCCTGTAATCTTTACATTATGCTTTTCTCCAATGTTTGTGTCATATGTCAGCATATTGGTATTTTGGTAGCTTGAATACTTGCTATTAAAAATCGAAGCTTGTCTATCCGATGCATCCCCGTCAACCACTTTTTCATTATAGTAGTAGTTGTTTTCTACATCTAGTAATTGATATGCCCCCGAGATGTTAGCCGTCAAACCCTCTGTAATCTCATATTCAACACTTGGATTTAAAATCAATGTATTAGAATAATTATCTCTTATCGGCTCTAGTGCTAATGCAACCGGGTTAAATTCGGTATTAGGACCAGCCCCTCCACCGGGTTGAGAATAGGTGCCTTCATCATTATAGATTGGTTTTGTGGGGGAGAATCTAAACGAGGAAAAAACAGGGCTTCCGTGTCTGTCTCTCTGATTGAGCACTATTGGATTATCCTTACTTAAGTTCACAAAAGAGTTAAGGGACACCTTTAATCTATCGGACAAATCAACTGCGATATTGGGACGTGCTGAAAATCTTTTAAAGCTAGAATTTAAAACAATCCCTTTTGTCTCAAGGAAATTTCCTGAAATACTATAGGTTGTGTTTTCCGTACCACCACTCACGTTGATACTACCATTTATTGTTGTTCCTGTTCTGAAAATAGCATCTTGCCAATCCGTACCAACACCTTTGTCAAACGCAGCCAAGTCATCAGCAGAATACACTAGTGCCATTCCACGTGCTGCTCTATTGTTATTAATGTACCTCGCATATTGACCAGCGTTCATCAAATCAAGCTTCTTGCGAATTTGATGTGTTGTTGTAAAGGTTGATACGTCAATATTGGGTTTGGTGTTTTTCTTGCCTTGAATCGTTGTAATTAAAATTACTCCGCTGGCACCCCTAGAACCATAAATTGCAGTAGCAGAGGCATCTTTTAGCACTTCCATTGATTTGATGTCGTTTGGGTTTACATCGCTAATGCTTACCCCTTGCACACCATCAACAATAACAAGTGGGGCACTACCTCCGTTAGCAGAGCTTACGCCACGAATACGGATAGACACGTCGGCATTTGGCGAAGCATCGTTATTGTTAATTTGAACACCAGCAATTTGA
The DNA here is from genome assembly GCA_964609755.1 of uncultured Flavobacteriaceae bacterium. Classification (GTDB taxonomy): domain Bacteria; phylum Bacteroidota; class Bacteroidia; order Flavobacteriales; family Flavobacteriaceae; genus UBA7446. The sequence continues at coordinate 7,628 of CAZSSZ010000051.1, forward strand.
CCTTGCAAAACCTCGTCTGCTCTTGCTAAAGGGATGTTTTGTAACTCTTCAACTTTAACAGAAGACACCGATCCTGTAATATCGCTTCTTTTCTGCGTACCATATCCTACTACCACCACTTCGTCCAGTTTAGCCACATCTTCTTCCATAGCAATGTCTATGACAGAACCCGATATGGTTACTTCTTTGGTGATAAAACCAACATAGCTGAAGACCAATACGACATCTGTTGAAGGAACTTCTATGGTATATTTTCCATCAAAATCAGTAGCGGTTCCTGTGGTAGTTCCTTTTAAAAGGACTGCAACGCCAGGTAAGGGCTGGTTGTCGGATTGTGTGGTTACCGTACCAGTAACGGTTTGTTGCGCGTGGGATGCAACAGCAAACCACAGTAAAAAGAATATGCTTATTGTATGTTTTATATAATTCATTGTGTGGGGTTGTTTATAAAATTTCTATATTAAAATCCTTAATTGTGCTATTCGCTATTTCACCGCAAGGTTCTGCTGCTAAATTTGTAGTCCAAGCATCACCCGTTAAAACGCGCATTCTAACTTTTCCCTGAGTGGCTGTAGCCGGCACATCTATTTGTGCGCTAAAAGGGCCTTCATTAAGTTGATTTGCAATACCAAAAACCTGAACTTGTTCATCAGCATCACCAAAGTCACCATCGGCATTCCAATCAACCCAAACTACAGTCATTGACCAATTGTTTGATTGAGTAACAGATAAATTAAAACTGTTCCCTGCTGCAACCTCTAAAGTTTCACCTGTATAAAATTCATAATTTCCTGAAGGTTGACCACCAGAATAATTAATATTACCGGAAGCTCCTGTTGTTACAACAGTATCGGCATTATAAGCACCTCTACCAGAAGCCGGACAGTATAAGACACCAACAATATTAACGGTAAAATCTTTTATAGTGCTATTTGCAATTTCACCACAAGGTTCGGTTGACGGGTCAGTTGTCCAAGCATCGCCTGTTAAAACTCTCATTCTAACCTGATTTGGAGTGGCATCAGAAGGCACGCTTATTGTAGCACTGAATGGTCCATCATTCAACTGATTTGGATTTCCAAAAACTTGGACTTGTTCACCTGAATCGGTAAAATCTTTGTCTCCATTCCAATCAACCCAAACTATAGTCATTGACCAGTTATTGGATTGTTCTACTGAAATATCAAAACTTACATCAGGAGCAACGGTAAGTATTTCATCTTCATAGTAATTGTAATTACCCGAAGGTTGACCATCATTGTGATTTAAATTAGTTCCTCCTCCGGATGTAGTAACAACATCTGGGTTATAACTTCCTGTTCCAGAAGCTGAACAATACAAAAGCCCCAAAACTGCAGGATCTCCGCTAGCCACTAAAGATACCGAAGCCGTTTTATCCCCTTCAACAGTTTTGGCTGTAATAACAGCACTTCCTGCCGAAACAGC
>CAZSSZ010000052.1:0-9038 GCA_964609755.1 uncultured Flavobacteriaceae bacterium
TTTAGGTTTCGATTTATAGAAACGAGTGCGAGGTAGAATCGCGGTCTTCTTCGTTATTCGCGTTAAATTTCTTTAACTGCCCCAACCAGTAAAGTAACCCCGCAAAACCAACAAGCAAAAACAACCAATTCATCCCGTTGGCCAAAAACCAACTTGTCGGTTCTAAGTCACGTAACATATTAAGGGGAATAAATAAAATTTCTTCAAACAGGTAGGCAATCGCTTCAAAAAAGGCTTTCATAATCTTGGTTTTGCAGGGCAAAAATACACCTAAAATAGACGTGGTGCAAGTACCCCCTTTTGGATTTTGACCTATCTTTGACAAAAGTTTTTCCTATGACCAGTGCCCATGCGTTCCGCATTTTTGAGCAAAGCATCGAAACCTATCACGTCCTCGACACCGTAGACCAGCCGTTTGAAAACCCTTACGACAGCAGTACCCTCGACCATTTGTTGTACCGCAAAAATTGGATTGACACCGTACAATGGCACTACGAAGACCTGATTCGCGAGCCGGGCATAGACCCTATAGCCGCACTGGAATTAAAGCGTAAAATAGATGCCTCCAACCAAGACCGCACGGATACCGTGGAGTATATTGACAGCTATTTTTTGCAGCAATTTAAAGGAGTAAATACGCATCCCGAAGCCACCATCAACACCGAAAGTCCGGCGTGGGCAATAGACCGTTTGTCCATTTTAGCACTTAAAATTTACCACATGCAAGAGGAAGCAAATCGCACCTCGGCTAGTGAGGAACACCGTGCGGCTTGCGCCAAAAAACTGGCGGTTTTGCTAGAGCAAAAAGCGGATTTATCCACCGCCATAGACCAATTACTAGCAGACATGGCAGCCGGACGCAAATACATGAAAGAATACAAACAAATGAAAATGTACAACGACGAATCGCTAAATCCGGTGTTGTACCAGAAAAAATCCTGATGGCAGCCAAACACATGTTGGTGTTTCGATTTTCGGCACTGGGCGATGTTGCCATGTGTCTGCCCGTGTTGCGCTGCATTTCGCAAACCTACCCCAATCTAACACTCACTATAGTTACTCGAAAACGCTTTGTTCCGCTGTTTGAAGAACTGCCCAACGTGCAGTTTTTTACCCCGGACTTTACAGGCGAACACAAAGGGATTCGTGGATTATACCGCCTATTTGTTGCCCTTCGAAAATTACGCCCAACTGCCCTTGCCGACCTCCATCAAGTGCTGCGCACACAAGTTGTATTGACCTTTTTCCGCCCATTGTTTTGGATAAAGCAAGCCCGAATAGACAAAGGCAGAGCCGAAAAAAAACGCCTTACCAAAGCAGCTCCCAAAACATTGGTGCCCCTGCTGCCGCAAATTCACCGCTATGCACAAGTATTTGAAAAACTGGGGTTCCCCATATCCCTAAGCGACCATGAGTTTCCGCTGCGACCTATCTGTCCCAACACCGAAGCCCTGCGACTAGATGAAAACCGCAAGTGGATTGGCATTGCCCCTTTTGCCGCACACCAAAGCAAACAGTATCCCCTAGACCTTATGCAAAAAGTGGTCGCGTTTTTACAGCAAGACCATCAGGTGATTTTGTTTGGATTTGGCAAAAAAGAAAAACAACAGCTCGACATTTGGGCAAACGCCTACAAAAATGTGGCAAACGCCACAGGCGTCTATACCTTTGATGCCGAACTCCGCCTTATCGCCCAACTCGATTTGATGCTTTCCATGGACTCGGCAAATGGGCATTTGGCAGCAAATTACGGCGTTCCTGTACTAACACTTTGGGGCAGTACGCATCCCTGTTTAGGCTTTACCCCTTTTGCACAACCCGAAAAGCATAGCCTTACCCCCAATCGCCAAGACTATCCGCTGCTGCCCAGTTCTGTATATGGAAACAAAACCCACAAAGGCTACCAAGATGCCATGCGAAGCATTGCCCCAAAAACGGTGATTGAACTGGCGTTGGAGGTGTTGGGGGAAAACTAATCCTAAAAAAATTATATTTGCTAGCACACATCTACGTATGCTGCAACGCTTTTTGTTTTTACAGTGGAAATCTTTTGTGCGCGGGGCGGGCTTTGCCACAGGATTAGCGCAAAAAATCATCCTCGGATTTGCATGGGTGTATTTTGCTTTTGTCTTTGCTGGATTAGGGTTTATCGCTTTTTTTTATCCACAAGAAGAGTTAGGCGAAGACCCACTGGTATTTCTTTCGGGCTATCTTATTTATGGAGTCGTTTTTTGGGTTATTGCGCGCTACTTTCTGCAAAAAATGCCTATGGTTCATGTGCAACCCCTTTTGGTACTTCCCGTCTCCAAAAAAAGCATTGTGCGCTTTGGACTTTCCAAAACCGTATTAAGCTTTTTTAACCTCAGCAACCTCTTCTTTTTTGTGCCTTTTGGCATTATTCTTCTTCGTGAAGAGTACAACCCACTTGGTGTTGTGGGCTGGTGGATTGCTATTGGAAGCCTTATTCTGGCAACCAATTTCCTGAACATCATGCTCAATAGTGTTGACCGCATTTTGATTTTAGTGGCTGCGCTGTTGATAGGGCTTTACGCCTTGCAGTATTTTGAAATCATTAACCTTACCACATGGACGGCTCCGCTGTTTATGGCACCTTACAACCAACCGCTTTGGGCATTGCTTCCTGTGGGGTTACTGGTACTTTCATACCGTTGGAGTGGTACTTACTTTAGAAACAAACTCTTTTTGGACAGCGAAGCGATGCGCCCAAAAAAGGAAACGCACCGTGCAGCAGACCTGAGCTGGCTAGACCGCTTTGGGCGGACAGCTATTTTCTTGCAAAATGATATTCGTCTAATTCTACGAAACAAAGGTGCTCGAGCTTCGGTGTGGATGGGGGTTGCGTTTTTATTCTATGGACTCATTTTTATGAGCGACATATACAGTAGCCCTGTATGGATGGTGTTTATTGGCATCTTTGTAAGTGGCGGATTTTTATTCGGTTTTGGACAATATGTTCCCAGTTGGGACAGTAGTTACTATCCGCTGATGATGACACAAAACATTGCCTACAAAGAATACTTAGCATCCAAATGGTGGCTAATCGTGGTGGGCACATTAGTGGGAATGCTTCTGTCAAGCTTTTATGTCTTTTTTGGATGGGAAACCTACCTTGCCATTCTGGCGGGGGGCGTATATAACATCGGCATAAATGCCTATTTGGTGCTGCTCTCCGGGGCGTATACGCGTACCCCAATTGACCTTGCGTCAGCAAAAAAAGCCTTTGGCGATAAAAAATCATTTAACCTTAAAACCCTACTGTTAAGTATTCCAAAAGTTGTGCTTCCTATGTTTCTTTTTTATGTGGGCGTATTGATTCACAGCAAAAGTATGGGCATCGCTATGGTGGCTTTGGTGGGTGTTTTAGGCTTTGCCTTTCGTAACCTTGTTTTTGGATGGATTGAAAAAATCTACCAACACGAAAAACATCAAACGCTACAAGCGTATAAACAAAAGAACACATGATTGATATTCATTCCCTTTCGAAAACCTACGGCGAGCAAACCGTACTTGATATTGAACAGTTGCATATTCCTGCTGGACAAACGTTTGGGCTAGTAGGCAACAACGGTGCCGGAAAAACAACCCTCTTTAGTCTGATGCTAGACCTTATTCCCCCAAGCTCGGGAACGGTTACCAACAACGGTACTGTAGTGCAAAAAAGCGAAGCTTGGAAACCGCATACCGCAGCGTTTTTGGATGAAAGTTTTCTGATAGGCTACCTCACCCCCGAGGAATATTTTGCCTTTATCGGCGGGCTTCGTGGCATGAAAAAAGAAGCGGTTACCGAAGCTCTTGAAGCCTATGCCGACTTTTTTCACGGCGAAGTATTGGGGCAGAAAAAATACATACGTGACTTGTCTAAGGGAAACCAAAAAAAGGTGGGCATCGTGGGAACCTTACTTTCCAATACTCCCGTGGTTGTGCTAGACGAACCTTTTGCCAACCTCGACCCTACTACCCAAATCAGGCTTAAAAATTTATTGAAAGAAGAGGCGAGTGCAACAGGAAAAACGTTTTTGATTTCGAGTCACGATTTGCAACATGTAACCGACGTTTGCGACCGCATTGTGGTTTTACATAAAGGAAAAGTAGTTCGAGACGAGCAAACCTCAACAGATACACTTAAGGAGTTGGAGGCATTTTTTCGCGAACAGTTGTAAAATGTACATACTAAAGCCCCTTTTTTACAGTTTTTATCATAGGTTTATGTCATGAAAAAAACAGTTCTTTTTTTCGGGTTGATTTTAATGATAGCGGGATGCTCTACCAAAAAAAATGGTGCGCTCAATCGTGCCTATCACAGCACTACATCAAAATTTAACCCCCTTTTTAACGGTGAAGAAGCCTTGCGCTATGGGGTACTAGATATCACCCAAAAATATCGGGATAATTATTGGTTGCGTCTTTCTGTTGACCCTTATGACCTACCAGACCCCTACAATTATGAAGAAACAACTAACGAATTTTTTGACCGCGCCGAAGAAAAAGCCATCCTAACGGTGCAAAAGCACTCCATGCTAATCAAAGGCGAACAGCACAACAAACAAATTGCAAAAGCGTATTTACTTCTTGGTAAGGCACGCTATTTTAATGGGCGTTACCTTCAAGCTGTAGAAGCATTTAGCTACCTTATCAAGAATATGTCCGACTCCAATGAGGCTATCGAAGCGGAATTGTGGCGTACCAAAAGCTATTTGGAAATGGGGCAAAACGAACGTGCTGCTCGTGAACTGACCAATATCTCAACATCCGCAACGTTGAAACCCGCACAATATGCCGCTGTGCAATCGGCACGAGCCGATGCGTTGCTTAGAAAAGAAAAAGACAGCCTTGCCACAAAGCCGCTTATGTTGGCATTAGCCACCGAAAAGTCGGCAGCCAAACGTGGGCGCTATGCCTATTTGTTGGGGCAGGTTTATGACGACCTCCAATATGCCGACTCTGCCATGATTGCCTATGGGCAGGTCCTGGACTTAAATCGCCGTGTACCCAGAGAATTGTGGATTCATGCGCGATTAGCACAATTGAGAAACAATACCCCAAAAGATGAAGAAACCCTAAAGGCATACCGAAAATTACTCCGCAGCGACGAAGACCGCAGGTTTCGAGATAAAATTCACTATTTCTACGGGGTGTACTTACTCAAGGGGGCGGATACGCTAAATGGAGAAAAAGCACTCCATGCGTCCCTAAAAACAGACACCCAAGACCGCTATTTAAAATCGCTTATTTATGAGCAATTGGCAGCCAACAGAATGGATCAAGTGGCGTTTGTCACCGCTGGTGCCTATTTGGACAGTACACTTCAAAATCTTGAAGAAAAAACACGTCGGTACCGAAAGCTCAACCGTCAACGCAAAAAATTAGATGACATCATTTCTTACGAAAAAACCATTGCCGAAACTGATAGCTTGCTACGACTAATGCGCATGACTCCCGACGAGCAAAAGCAAGTAGTAAATGAATACATAGACAAACTCAAAAAGGAAAAAGCCCAAGCGGAAGCGCTTGCCAAAAAAGGAGACCTAATAAACACGGTTCAATTGGGAAGTTTTTACTTTTATAACAGTCGGCAAGTTGATGACGGAAAACGCGAATTTGAGCGCGATTGGTCAAAGGTTGCTCTAGCTGACAATTGGAAATACAGCCCAACGGCGAATACGGCAGCTACGCCCCCATCAATCGAAGACACTTTAGAGGGAACTCTTGAAAATCCAGAATTTAATCCAGAGACGTATTTGGCACAAATTCCTCCAGCTGCTGCACAAGACAGCCTTCAACAGCTGCAACACGAAGCCTATTTTCAAGCGGGGCTGGCATACAAAGAACAGTTTGCCATTACAGAAACCGCCACAGAACGATTTACCTCGCTTCTTTCTTCAAATCCGGCAGAACGCTATTTGCCGCCAACTTGGTATCATATGTACGCATTGTATAATGGTACCCCTGAAAAGCAACGCTACTACAGCAATCAAATTGTTACAAACTATCCCGAAAGTGATTATGCAAAAATGATTCAAAACCCTGGGGCGCTAGCGATAAACATAGCAGAAAACAAAGCTGCTTTAGCCAACGCTAAAGCTTTGTTTGCTAAACAAAGTTTTACTGATGTTATTGAAAAAAGTGAAGCGCAAATACCCCTATTGACAGACAAATCACTTCAAGCGGATTGGGCATTGTTGCGTGCCAACTCCATAGGTAGGCTGGATGGTCTAGACGCCTATAAAGAAGCCTTAACGGTTTTGGTACAAACCTATCCAAAAACAGAAGCTGCTACAAAAGCACAAGCACAGCTAGATGGGTTTGAGGTGTATAACGACCGCTCAGCAAAATTTGATGAAAAGGCGAAATTGGTGTTTGTTCGTACTACTGACCAGCGGAAACAATCGGAGGAAGACAAAGCGTGGATTGAAAATTGGATTGCAGAACAAGGGATATCAGACCGTTTGCGCACCTCTATTGATGTTTTTGACCGCAACACAGAGGCTCTTGTCATTCATGGGTTTAGTTCAGAAGCCAGTGCCGCAGAAACCCGTAACTTAATGAGAACGAGTAACCCACGTTTGCTAGCAACCAAAAATATCGTACTTTTGGCATCCGATTTTCGTAATGCGCTAATTCAAAAGCGTTTGAAACAATTGGAAAAAGATTAGATCATGTTTTCAGACAAAAAACAAAAGCATATGGACTCAAACAAAAACGCGGTAAAGATTAATTTTATAGAACCCAACACGCGATTTGTAGGTGAAATCGAATCAAAATCTGATTTCCGTATTGACGGAACTTTAGAAGGTAAAATCAATACTTCGGGTCGTGTTGTTATTGGAAAAGAAGGCAGCATCAACGGAGAAGTAAACTGTGGTAATGCCGATATTATGGGTAAGTTTAACGGCAACCTTTCGGTTGGTGGTTTACTAACCATTAAATCAGACGGTATTGTTGAAGGACAAATTTCGATGGGCAAACTTGCTGTTGAGTCCGGTGCAACGCTAAACGCACAATGTAGTATGAAGGCTGCTGCGGTAAAATCTATTGTAGATGAAGATCCCAAAAAAGCCGAAAAAACGGCCTAAAGCTTGGGCAGTACTTTCGGGTGTCGCTGTGCAAATGGGGGTATCCCTCTATTTGGCTTCACGCGCCGGAAAGGCACTAGATGCACACTGGGACACAGGCAAGGTTTTTACATTAATCTTGTTGATGCTGGTACTCTTTCTAAACATGTACTGGCTTGTTAAATATCTAGAGCGTTTTAATTCGTGAGGCAATCCCTTTGGCATTTGGGCCAACTTATGGCCCTTGTTACTGTTATTGGCAGTATACATTTATTTACTATACTTAAAATAAATAACGAGCTTTCTGCTCATGGGCTGCTATTGGCATATTTGATTAATATGTTGCTAGCTTTGATGGGCTATTCACTTATCCGTATGGCATACCACTTTAAAACCCAAGTTGAAGGCTTTATTTTCTTACTGTTGAGTTTTGTTAAATTTGGAGTGTTATACTTCGTGTTCTTGGCAAATGATAATTATTTATTTGACGAAGCTCGCTCAATGTTTCCTCATCTTTTTATTCCCTATACCAGCTGCTTGATTTGGGAAATCATGGTATTGGCAAAAATCCTAAATCAGGCGCCAAAAAAACAGCAATAATTTTCGTGCTTTTTAGCTTTTTTTCTTTTGGGTAAAAGTGTACATTTGCAGCGTTTTAATTTCAACCAAAACGTTGAGTCTTAAGCATAACTTTTGAAACGAATTTTTACAGCCCTCTTTACACTTCTAGTCGCAATCGCTGCTTTCGCTGGTAACCCCGTGAAAGAAAAGGAAAGCGAAGGCTCTATAAAGGATGAAATCAAAGCGTATATCCAACACCACTTAAAAGACTCGCACGATTTTTATCTTGGGTCTTATAAAAAAGGGGATAAAGAAGAATATGTTGGTTACTTTGGACTACCTGTGATTTTGTGGGACAACGGACTTCACGTGTTTTCTTCTTCTAAATTTAAGCATGGCAAAGCGGTTGTTAATAAAGGAAGCAACTATTACACGCTTTACCACGGAAAAATTTACAAAACCGATGCGCAAGGCACCATTACTTACGACGAAGCGCATCATCCAATCAACGAAAAGCCTTTAGACTTATCCATGACCAAAAGCGTGATGACCATGCTTTTGACGGCGCTATTGATGTTCTTTTTATTTCGTTCACTTGCGCAGTCTTATGGCAAAAACGGTGGTATTGCCGCAGGTATTGGGCGCTTTTTTGAGCCCATCATTATCTATGTACGCGATGACATTGCCATTCCAAATATTGGCGAAAAGCACCACGGACGTTATATGAGTTTCTTACTCACCGTATTTTTCTTTATTTGGTTCTTAAACCTGTTGGGGCTTACCCCCCTTGGAATTAACGTAACCGGAAATATTGCTGTTACTTTTGGTCTAGCTTTGATTACATTCTTGCTTACCAACCTTACGGCGAATAAAAACTATTGGGCGCATATTTTTTGGATGCCGGGGGTTCCCGTGCTGATGAAAATCGCGCTTATTCCTATTGAATTATTAGGGGTTGTGATTAAACCTTTTTCGTTGTTGATTCGTTTATATGCCAACATGCAAGCGGGACACATAGTACTGATGAGTCTTATTGGGCTTATGTTTATTTTCAACAACTGGCTAGGAAGTAGCTTATCATTTGCTTTGGCATTTGCTATTTCACTTATCGAATTATTAGTGGCTTTGTTACAAGCCTATATTTTCACAATGCTCTCGGCACTCTATTTTGGATTTGCCGTTGAGGAACATCATGATGAAGCGCATTAAAAACAATTATTAACAATTAATATATATACACATGGAAATTCCATTAATCGTAGGTGCAGGACTCGTCGTAATCGGCGTTGGTATGGGAATCGGTAAAATCGGTAGCTCTGCTATGGAGGCTATTGCACGTCAGCCAGAGGCATACGGGAAAATTCAAACAGCAATGTTGATTGCAGCCGCTCTTATTGAAGGGAT
>CAZSSZ010000053.1:0-8907 GCA_964609755.1 uncultured Flavobacteriaceae bacterium
TGTACAATTACTTTAGTGATTTGGACAAGCAAAACGGCGAAGAAGCGTTTCAAAAGCTGTTATATATAAAAAAATATCAAGAGGTATTGGCGAAATCAATCATACCTTCTTCAAAAAGGGTAGAAGCTGAAATCTGGTATAACAAAGCCAATATCAATTTTTGGCTTTTTCAAGTTTTTTTAACCCTTGGAATAGCCGCCCTTATTGTGGCAATTCTTAAAATGGTTATTCGCCAAAGATGGATACGCATAGTTTGGCATTCATATTTGATTTTGATACTAACGTCTTTTCTATTGTTTAGTTTTAACATACTGTTGAGATGGTATGTTGGTCAACACGCACCGTGGAGTAATGGTTATGAGATGTTGGTATTTGTAGCTTGGTGTTTGATGCTTAGCGGACTTATCGTCCATAGAAAATCTGACTTTGTGTTGCCGCTAACAACTATTTTTTCGGGGGCGTTGCTGTTTGTATCCTATCTAGATTGGTTAAATCCAGAAATTACCAATTTAATGCCCGTACTAAAATCCATCTGGTTAAAAATACACGTGGCTATAATCGTAAGTAGTTACGCACCTTTTGCTTTGTCGTTTGTTTTGGGCGGTGCAGTTTTGTTATTAATGTTATTTTCTGGAAAAAAATCGATTCCAACAGCGCAACAAAAAATAAAGGAATTGACCTACATCAACGAACTTTCGCTCTCGGTCGGACTTTTCACACTATCTATTGGAACATTTTTGGGCGGTGTATGGGCAAATGAAAGTTGGGGACGATATTGGGCTTGGGATCCGAAAGAGACATGGGCACTGATTAGTATTATTGTGTATGCAATCGTTTTGCATTTGAGATTCGTGCCCAAACTCAACAACTTTTTCACACTAAATGCTGCCAGTATGTTTGCTTTTTGGGCTATTATTATGACCTCTTTTGGCGTAAATTATTATTTGTCTGGATTACATAGTTACGCAACAGGAGACCCTTTGCCGATACCAAAATTTGTTTATGTTCTCTTTGCTACAATGGTATTACTTACAGTTGGAGCTTTTTTTAAAAGAAAAAAACAAGCTAAAAGGGTTTGACAAAACCTATAACTCCTTTCGAAGCCTTGCCACAGGAACACCAATCATTTCACGGTATTTCGCCACGGTTCGACGGGCTATGGGGTAGCCTTTTTTGTGCATGATATTCATGAGCTGCTCATCGGTTAGGGGAGTAGATTTATCCTCAGCGGCAATCACATCTCCCAAGGCTTTTTTCACTTCAATAGTAGAAATGTCTTCACCTGCAGTATTCGTAATTCCCTCAGAGAAAAACCACTTGACCAGTTTGGTCCCATAGGGCGTGTCTACATACTTGCTGTTGGCAACCCTAGACACCGTGGAAATATCCATCCCAATGCGGTCGGCGATATCCTTCAAAATCATGGGTTTTAGTTGCTGCTCATCTCCGCTAAGAAAGTAGTCTTGCTGAAATTCCATGATGGTTTTCATGGTTTCGTGTAGCGTGTGTTGGCGTTGTTTTATGGCATCAATAAACCACTGTGCAGCGTCTAGTTTTTGTTTGATAAACTGCACGGCTTTTTGCTGTTCCTTGCTTTTTTGTTTCGCTTCTTTGTAGCCCGAAAGCATGTTGCGATATTCGGAAGATACGTGGAGTTCAGGGGCGTTTCGCCCGTTGAGGATTAAATTTAGTTGCCCGTCTAAAAGCTGAATCGTAAAATCAGGTACAATTTGGGCATTCATTTTTGTGTCACTGCTGTAGGCGGCACCCGGTTTTGGATTTAGTTTTTCGATTTCATACATGCAGTCTTTTAACTGCTCATCGTCTATTTTGAGTCGTGTTTTTATTTTACTAAAATGCTTTTTGGAAAAGGCGTTAAACTGTTTTTCCAATAAGGCTACTGCATGTGTGATAGCCTCTGTTGGCGTCTTTCTTTTGAGTTGAATAAGTAAACATTCCCTTAGGTCTAAGGCTCCCACACCCGGAGGGTCTAATTGCTGAACGGCATCCAACACTTTGCGTACTTCTTGCGCGTCGGTATAAATGTTTTCAGTAAACGCCAGATCATCGACAATGTCAATAAGCTCCCGTCGAATGTAACCACTTGTGTCTATACTTCCCACCAAAAAGGCGGCAATGCGGTATTCTTGTTCGGTAAAGGTAAAGGTGTCAAGTTGTGCCATCAACTGTTGATGAAAACTCACTCCGGCAGCATAAGGCACGTGCTTGTCTTCATCATCAGCGCTGTAGTTTTGTGCTCTTAGGCGGTATTCTGGAATTTCATCGTCGCTCAAATATGCATCAATATCGATATCATCTGCTTCAATAATTTCGCCTGTATCTTGCTCGGGGGTATCAAATTCTTCTTGTTCCGTATCAGATTCTTTACCCGAAGCCAAAGCTGGGTTTTCTTCTATTTCTCGAAGAACTTGTTGCTCAAGTGACTGTAAAGGAAGTTGTATCAACCGCATCAATTGAATTTGCTGCGGCGACAGCTTCTGCGAAAGCTTAAATTGTAGTTGTTGTTTAAGCATAAGTCATGTATGGGTTTTTAAAAGTACAAAAAACCCTTGCCATTTCACCTAAAACTCCGCATTTAGTGGAGTACGTGGATAGGGAATCACATCTCGAATGTTAGACATTCCCGTGGTGTAGAGTACCAAACGCTCAAATCCGAGTCCAAAACCAGCGTGTACCGCAGTACCAAAACGGCGTAAATCGGTGTACCACCACAATTCTTTTTCATCAATGTCCATGGCTTTCATGCGCGCTTGCAGCTTATCTAGGCGCTCCTCACGTTGCGAACCGCCTACCATTTCGCCCACTCCAGGGAACAACACATCCATAGCACGAACCGTTTTGCCGTCGTCGTTCATACGCATATAAAACGCCTTGATTTCGGCAGGATAGTCAAACAAAATCACTGGACTGGTAAAGTGCTTTTCTACCAAATAGCGTTCGTGTTCGCTTTGCAAATCTACCCCCCAATCATCAACAGGGTACTTGAACTTTTTCTTTTTGTTGGGCTTAGAATTGCGCAAAATAGCAATAGCCTCGGTATAGGAAACCCGCATAAATTGATTTTGCGTTACAAATTTCAGACGTTCCAAAAGCCCCATAGGACTGCGTTCTGCCTGTGGCTTTTTGGCTTCTTCTTGTGCAAAGCGTTGGTCTAGGAAAGTCAAATCTTCTTCGCAGTTTTCCAACACATACGCCAACACCGACTTGATAAAATCTTCCGCCAAATCCATGTTGTCGTCCAAATCGTTAAAGGCAACTTCCGGTTCTATCATCCAAAACTCTGCCAAGTGGCGTGAGGTGTTTGAGTTCTCAGCTCTGAATGTGGGTCCAAACGTATATACTTTTCCAAGTCCCATGGCGTAGGTCTCTGCTTCCAATTGCCCCGAAACGGTGAGGTTGGTTTCTTTACCAAAAAAGTCGGTTTCGTCTGAAGTTTTGGTAGGATCAAGGGTTGTTACACGAAACATTTCACCAGCACCCTCGGCATCACTACCCGTAATAATGGGCGTATGCACTTGATAAAAACCGTTTTGGGTAAAGTATTGATGCACCGCAAATGAGAGTGCAGCACGCACACGCATAACGGCAGCAAACGTATTGGTACGCACGCGCAAATGTGCCTTTTCTCGCAAAAATTCGAGCGAGTGTTTTTTGGGTTGTATGGGATATTCGTCTGGATTTGAAGTACCTAATACGGTAATATTATCTACTTGAATTTCAAATTTTTGCCCTTTTCCTTGACTTTCTACCAATGTGCCTGTTACTTCAATGGCAGCACCCGTATTGATTTCGGCAAGTACTTCTTCGGGGGTTTGTTCAAAATCAACTACGCATTGCAAATTTGCCAAACACGAGCCATCGTTTAGGGCAATAAATCGATTCGCACGAAAGGTGCGTACCCAGCCGCGAACGCTTACTTTTTGGTTTTTTTGCTCCCCTGAAAATAGCTGACGAATGTCCATAGCATACTCAATTTTACGGCACAAATATAGCGGAATTATTCCGCTTCATTCTCAGGCAAAATTTGAAATTTGGGCTCTTTGAAGGTGCGTTGGTTGGCAATTTGCTTTTCGAGCGAAAGCAACAAGGAAGGCAATAAAATAAGGTTGGCAAGCATGGCAAAAAGTAAGGTTGCTGATACCAGCCCGCCAAGGGCTACCGTACCTCCATAACTGGAAATCATAAAGACCGAAAACCCAAAGAACAATACTATAGAGGTATAAAACATACTTACGCCGGTTTCGCGCAATGCCGCATAAACCGATTTTTTGACATTCCACTTTGTGGCTTGCAACTCCTGACGGTATTTCACCAAAAAGTGAATGGTATCGTCTACCGAAATTCCAAAAGCAACACTAAATACCAAAATCGTAGAGGGTTTGATGGCTATACCCAAAAAGCCCATCATTCCTGCGGTAAGAATAAGCGGAATAACATTTGGCAAAAGCGAGATAAGGATCATTCTAAACGAACGGAACATATATGCCATAAACAACGCAATAAGCAGTATGGCAAGGCTTAACGAGACCACAAGGTTACGCACCAAAAAACGTGTGCCTTTAAGGTATCCCAATGCTTTTCCAGTCATAGAAACTTCAAACCTATCGGCAGGAAAATATTTGTCAATGCTGGTTTGTATTTGGTGTTCAATGGCCTCCATACGTTCAGTGGTGACGTCTTGTAGCATTACGGTGATGCGGGCATTTTGCCCAGAATCATCTACAAGACGGCTTAAGAAATTTGCTTCGCTTCCTAGGTTTTTGGCATGTGCCAGAATAAAATTATTTTCTTGATTGGTAGGCAGTTGAAAATATTTTGAATTTCCGTTATAAAACGCCTGTTTTAGGTATTTGGCTACCGTTACCGCCGAAACGGGATTTGAGAGTTCCGGAATCTCTCGCAGGTCGTTTTCTAAACGATTCATACGATTCAGGGTGCTTAGGCGCGTTGCGCCGTTTTTGCGTTTGGTGTCTACCATGATTTCAATAGGCATCACTCCCTTGAAGTGTGTTTCAAAAAATCGGATATCTTGATAAAATTCCGCTTTTTTGGGCATGTCGTCAATAATGGTTCCCGAAAGGCGAATCTCATACATTCCAATAATACTGAGCATAAGTCCAATTATAGCAACAAAATACACGGCAATACGATGCTTTTTTACCATACGTTCCATCCAGGCTACAAAGCCCGACATCCATTTTCGGTTGAGGTGCTTCAAGTGCTTTTTGTTTGGAATAGGCATAAAGCTGTAAATGATAGGAATCATCAGTAGGGACAATAAAAATATCATCATGATGTTAATGGAAGCTACAATTCCAAATTCCCGCAGAAGTGTACTATTGGTAAGCATAAAAGTCGCAAACCCGCATGCAGTGGTCATGTTGGTCATTAGCGTTGCGTTGCCAATTTTTGAAATGACTCGTTGCAACGACCGCGCTTGATTCCCGTGTTTTTTGATTTCGTTCTGATATTTATTGATAAGGAATATGCAGTTCGGAACGCCAATCACAATAATAATAGGTGGAATAAGCGCTGTGAGTACAGTAATCTCATAGCCCAATAATCCAATGATACCAAATGCCCACATTACACCAATGACCACTATGGACATGGAGATAAATGTGGCACGATACGACCTAAAAAAAAAGAAAAATATAAGTGTGGTTACCAGTGTGGCAGCAACTACAAAAAGCCCGATTTCGTCCAAAATCATTTTGGCATTAATCGTACGGATATAAGGCATTCCTGACACACGAACGTCTAGTCCCGTTTGCGCTTCAAAAGCCTCAAGCTCAGGCAAGAGTACATGATCTACAAAAGCCTGCCGTTCGCCACTGTTAATAATTTCGGGACGCAAATACACGGCGGTTTGTACCACTCCAGTTTCTTTGTTAAGCAGTAGATTGTCGTATAGCGGTTGTTGATAGAGCCATTGTTTAAGTGCGGCAGCCTCCTCTTTTGTTTTGGGATCTTGATGCGGAATAGGGGCTAATTCGAATAGGCGTTCTTTGGTGTTTCGCTTAAGTTGGGTAAGGCTGCTGATGCCCAACACACGCTCTATACTTTCCGATTGTGCCAAACTATCGCCAAGAGCTTTCCAAGCTGAAAGTTTTTCTGGAGTAAAAAACTGCGTATCCTGCACCCCTAGTACGACCACACTTCCCTCTTCGCCAAAACGTTCTAAAAACTGTTCGTAGAAGGTGTTAAAAGGGTGGTCGTCGGGCAGAAGATTGGCTTCGGTGAAACTAAAACGGATGTTGCCCCACTGCGTAGAGAGGAAAAAAGTAGTCGCCAAAATGGCTACTAAAAACAATATACGGTTACGCAGGATAAGCCGTGCCACGCTTCCCCAAAAGCGCGTATTTATCCATTTAATCATAGCAATTTTCTAAACACGAACCGTTTTATACGGTCATGATTTCTTTTTCTTTAGCCTGATACTTATCGTCAATCAAGGCTATGTATTTGTCGGTCATCTCTTGCACATCGACCTCAGCGTTTTTGAGTTGGTCTTCAGAAAGTTCCAAGGTTTTTAATTCGTTATTGGCTTCTTTTCGTGCATTGCGCACCCCAACTTTGGCATGCTCGGCTTCCGCTTTGGCTTGCTTTACCAGTTCGCGACGACGCTCTTCGGTGAGTGGCGGAATACTGATGATAATCGATTCGCCATTGTTCATGGGGTTAAAGCCTAAATTAGCCACCATAATAGCCTTTTCAATTTCAGGAATCAGTGTTTTTTCCCACGGTTGTACGGAAAGGGTTTGTGCATCGGGGGTATTCACATTTGCCACCTGACTAAGCGGTGTTTTTGCACCATAGTAATCTACTTTTACAGATGATAACATTACCGGGTTTGCTTTTCCAGCGCGTATGTTTATAAATGATTTATCGAGATGCGAGATGGCTTTATCCATTCCCTCTTGGGTAGCTTCTAGTATAAAGGTTAATTCTTCCATAGCTTATAAATTTACTAAGGTTCCAATGGGCTCGCCCATAACCACTTTTTTTAAATTTCCGGGTTTGTTCATGTCAAATACAATAATGGGCAATTCGTTTTCTTGACTTAGCGTAAAGGCTGTCATGTCCATTACTTTTAGTCCTTTGCTAAGCACATCGGTAAAGGATAGGTTGTCAAATTTTTTTGCTGATTTGTCTTTTTCAGGGTCCGCTGTATAAATGCCGTCTACGCGTGTGCCTTTTAAAATGACATCTGCACCCACTTCAATGGCTCTTAGCACAGCAGCAGAATCGGTTGTGAAAAATGGGTTTCCTGTACCTGCACCAAAAATCACTACACGCCCCTTTTCAAGATGACGTACCGCACGACGTTTGATATACGGTTCGGCTACCGCCTCAATTTTAAGGGCGGTTTGCAAGCGTGTGGGTACCTCGGCATCCTCAAGGGCGCCTTGCAATGCCATCCCGTTAATACACGTGGCAAGCATCCCCATATAATCACCTTGTACACGATCCATACCATTGCTGGCAGCAGCCACACCTCGGAAGATATTTCCACCCCCAATCACGATGGCTACTTCTACACCCAAACCCACGATTTCTTTAATGTCTTGGGCATATTCCGCTATTCGTTTGGGGTCAATGCCGTGTGTGCGTTCGCCCATAAGTGCTTCGCCACTGAGTTTAAGAAGTATCCGTTTGTATTGCATGGAGTATGTTTGTGCAAATATAGCAAGTTAGTCCTGATTCCTTATGTTCTCAAAATGAAGATATTTACTACTGCTTATGACAAACAGCGTACCACCATTACGTTAACAGTATGCATCATGTAATTGTTACTTAGATATTTTCATAAGTTATTTTTTTTATATATTTATCCTTCTAAATCTTACAAATCATGAGTTACACTGCTATACAACTTCGTATTTTAGGCATTCTTTGCATTGTTCTTTTTTCATTATCCCTTCACGCACAGTTTATTACCAAATGGCAAACCACTACTGCAGGCGAAAGCATTACGATTCCCACGGCTACGGGCGAAACCTATAACTATGACGTTAATTGGGGCGATGGAAACACCAGTACAGCGCAAACGGGCAATGCCACACATGCCTATGCCGCTGCAGGCACCTATACGGTAAGTATTACAGGCACTTTTCCAAGAATATATTTTAACAACACTGGCGATAAGGATAAAATTCTGGAGGTAAGCCAATGGGGCAATACGGCATGGACCTCTATGGCAGCTGCCTTTTATGGTTGTAGTAAGCTTACCCTTACAGCCCCCGATGTGCCCAACCTTAGCAATGTCACGGATATGTATAGTATGTTTCGAGGTGCCACTTCCTTTGACCAGGATATTAGCAATTGGGACGTGAGTAGTGTCACGGATATGAGCTATATGTTTTGGGGTGCCACTTCCTTTAACCAACCGCTTCACAGTTGGGACGTGAGTAGCGTCACGGATATGAGCAGTATGTTTTGGGGTGCCACTTCCTTTAACCAGGATATTAACAGTTGGGACGTGAGTAATGTCACGTATATGTACAATATGTTTCGAGATGCCACTTCCTTTAACCAACCGCTTCACAGTTGGGACGTGAGTAGCATCACGAATATGAGCTATATGTTTTACGGTGCCACTTCCTTTAACCAGGATATTAACAGTTGGAACGTGAGTAGCGTCACGTATATGAGCAGTATGTTTTACGGTGCCACTTCTTTTAACCAACCGCTTCACAGTTGGGACGTGAGTAGCGTTACATATATGAGCAGTATGTTTTCTGGTGCCACTTCTTTTAACCAACCGCTTCACAGTTGGAACGTGAGTAATGTCACGGATATGAGTTGGATGTTTCGAGATGCCACGTCCTTTAACCAGGATATTAACAGTTGGAACGTGAGTAGCGTCACGAGTATAAGCAGTAT
>CAZSSZ010000054.1:0-8887 GCA_964609755.1 uncultured Flavobacteriaceae bacterium
CTACACTGGGATTATTTTTGAAGTTGCACCGCATAAAGAAGTTGCTCTGGGTTCTATTGGAGCCGGAGGGCGTTATGATGATTTAACGGCACTTTTTGGACTCAAAGACATGCACGGTCTTGGCATTTCGTTTGGATTAGACCGATTGTGTATGGTGCTGGAGGAACTTAATTTATTTCCCTCAGCCTTACAGCAATCTGTTGATGTTATGGTGCTAAACTTTGGCGATATCTTTGTGCAAGAGCTTATGCCGCATGTTGCCAAATGGCGCTCAGAAGGTGTTCGTGTAATGGTTTATCCAACATCTCATAAACTCAAAAAGCAAATGCAATTTGCAAATCAATCCCATATTCCTTGGACACTTTTCTACGGCGAAGCGGAACGTAAACGAGGTGTACTATCACTGAAAAACATGCTTAGTGGGGCAACAAAAGATATTAAAGTAGCTGCTTTTGGTGCTACTGCATTTACTACTTAATTGCGTTTATCTCCTCTTCTAATTCCCGTAACTTTTTTTTAAGCCGGCGTATAGATTCACGGTTTTTAGATTCCTTGCCAGTGAGTAGCCATTCAATACTATAATTGGGGAAGTTCTTGTTAATTCCAATAAGTACATGGTGGCTAATGCTGGATTGTCTTCGTAGACAGGTAGATACGGAATTTTTCCCCACGCCAATCATTCGCTCAAATTCGGAAATAGATAATCCTTCATCCTTAATAATTTTGCGTAATCGGTCGTGAATTTTCATATTTCAAATGTAACCGTCAATTCACTAACAATTGTTTAAAAATTACACATTAAAAACTATTAATGATAACAATTTTTTAAGATTTAGAAAACGTGTTTTGTGGTATGAATTTTGTTTTATGAGGAAAAATTATGTTATGCGATTTTTTTTTATTCTCTGCATATGCCTACTCGTAACGAGCTGTATTCCACTTAGTTTTGCACCAAATATTGAAGCCAATACAATTAAAATCGCAAAGCGATTTAAGCGCAATTTACCCAAGCAGTATAGCTATATTTTTGAAGACCCCAAAGAGGCAAATGAGTTTTTTGACTACATAAATACCAAGTATCAACTTCCCGGCATTGAACGTAAAATTCCAATTTGGATAGATACTAAGCCTTACATTATGAATTTCTATGAGCGAAAAAAAGCCACCAGAACAGTCAATATTATTCCCATAATGTTTGATGCTGCCTTGTCTTCTGACGATAACGATGGTCTAGGCCTTTTTAATGAATTATATACATCCAAAAGGGTAAAATGGTATATCATCATCACGATAACTGACTTGAAAGGGCAAGATGCGCTTTCGCCTAAATATGCTGAGTGTAAGGGAGTTTTAATGTTTTTGGAGGCGATGCAAAAAGAATATTTAAGCACAGCAAATTATATGGAAGCCTATTTTAGAAACTGATGTAGAGATTTTATAGTGTAGTGACGTTGTATGTTTTTTTGCTGAAATAAAATCATTTTAAAGGGGGATATTTAAGAAATATAAAATTAAAGCATGTGTTTATTCACAAAATTCCTAAAAATCCTAGTAATAACCCTTTTTTTTGGTGGGGTAACTGCACAAACAACTACGGTGGGTAGTGGTAGTTACACAAATTCCCATCCTGGAAGCAGAGGGATTTTTCGTGATTATCCTGATTTTTCTCCGCAGCTTTCAGGTACTGCTCAAAGCAAACCTATCCCTACAAATGATTGGTGGTCGCTTTTACTTAAAGAAAATCATGTAAGTAACCTATTCAATTATCCATTTACATTAAAAACTATCAACGGTGGTTTGGGAGTAACCTATGTCCCTTTTGGCGTGGTTGGTGATAGAGAAACCCTTATTGTGGGCGTACAAGGATTAAACAGTTATCGTGCTACCGTTGCCGATCATACAGACTGGACGGTTAAAATGGAGTGGGCAAGTAGCGGAAAATATTTCTCTACCACAAGTGGAATCGGGATGCCTTTTTTGTATTTAACAAAGGGAAATAGTGATGTTGCACAGGTTGAAGTAAAAGCAGGAACCGTTACGGTTTCAGGAGAAATACTTTTAGTAGAAAATGCCCAAGACGGTGTAGATTATGCGGTATATGCCCCGGTTGGAAGTACATGGTCGCAAAGCGGAAACATCTATACCTCAACGCTAAATGGTAAAAATTACTGGTCTGTTGCCATGTTGCCACAAAGCAATACAAATCCATCAAGCCTAGCGAATACCTATAAAAAGTTTGCCTATGTTTTCCCTGGAGATACTACGGTAAGTTGGAATTTTAACGAAACAACAAGTGTGTTGCACACTACTTTTGAAATCACTCCCGACGTGAAAGAAGGTACCTACAATACGGTACTACAGGGGTTATTGCCCCATCAATGGGATAATTTAGCAGCGGATTCGCCTACTCCTAACCGAGAAACCTATACCTCTATTCGTGGTGATCTAAAAATGCTAGATGGAAATACGTTTTATGTAGAGAATACTTTTTACGGTATTTTGCCAACACTGCCCTATTTGGTAAATTACAGTGATGGTTTTAACCCAACAGCTTTAGGAAGTAAAATTGATTTGATTGAGAATGATAATTTAACCTCGTGGCAAGACTCTTACAATCAAGGGCAGTTAATGAATCGGCTGATACAAACGGCACGAATTGCCCACAAAACAGGAGACGCCATGGCTCGAGATAAACTGATTTCCGCCGTAAAAACTCGCTTAGAAGATTGGTTAAGCTATGAAAGCGGAGAAATTGATTACTTGTTTTATTATAATTCAACTTGGTCAACCCTTTTTGGGTATCCTGCCGGACATGGTCAAGATAAAAATATCAACGATCACCACTTTCACTGGGGATATTTTATTCATGCTGCGGCTTTTGTTGAGCAGTTTGAACCGGGTTGGGCAAACGATTGGGGCGACATGATAAACCTCTTGATTCGTGATGCCGCTTCTTCAAATCGCAACGATACGTTGTTTCCTTTTTTACGCAATTTTAGCCCCTACGCAGGGCACGCTTGGGCAAATGGTTTTGCCACATTCCCACAAGGAAACGACCAAGAATCAACTTCGGAAAGTATGCAGTTTAATTCATCCTTAATTCATTGGGGTACTGTAACAGGCAATGATGCCATTCGGGATTTGGGAATTTACTTATATACTACCGAACAGTCTGCCGTTGAGGAATACTGGTTTGATATGTATGATCGTGTTTTTTCTGACACTTATGGCTACAGTGTTGCTTCGCGGGTATGGGGAAATGAATACGATAGATTTACCTTTTGGACTCAAGAAATTGCTGCTGCCTACGGCATTGAAATCTACCCCATTCATGGGGGGTCACTTTATTTAGGACACAACACTGCCTATGTGCAAAAGCTATGGAACGAAATGCAGCAAAACACTGGGATATTATCCAATGAAGCCAATGCAGATCTTTGGCATGATGTGTATTGGTGCTACGCTGCATTTATTGACCCCGACAAAGCCATAGAATTGTACGATTCATATCCGGATAGAGGATTGAAATTTGGGATTTCCGATGCGCAAACCTACTATTGGTTGCACAATATGAAGGCAATTGGAACGGTAAAAACCGACATTACGGCAAACCATCCTATAGCCGCTGCATTTGAGCAAAACGGTACAATTACCTATGTGGCACACAATTATTCCAATACCGAAATTACAGTAGATTTTTCCGATGGGTTTTCGCTTACGGTTCCTGCAAATACCATGAAAACAAACCGTGATGTTGATCTTTCGGGCACAATTGGCTCAGATTTTTACCAAGCTTACAGTGGCGGAAGTGTAAACTTAACTGTTGAAACCCAAAGCGTTGGCGTTACTAAAATTGAATTTTATGGTGATAATGGACTCATTACCACAGACACTACAGCACCGTACACAACCAAGGTAGAAAACCTTTCCAATGGAAAACATGGATTTTATGCAAGGGTGTATGACAACAGTGGATTT
Source organism: uncultured Flavobacteriaceae bacterium (assembly GCA_964609755.1). Taxonomy (GTDB): domain Bacteria; phylum Bacteroidota; class Bacteroidia; order Flavobacteriales; family Flavobacteriaceae; genus UBA7446. Next base: position 3,979 of record CAZSSZ010000054.1, read on the forward strand.
GCCGTTACCAATTCCATTCAAATTCTTGTTGGTGAACAAAAGCCCTATCTGAATCAGCCGTTCCAAATTCCGGGGATCATTCAATCTGGAAATTACGATTATTTTGAAGGCGGAAAAGGGCAGGATATTTCCTACTTTGATACCGGTATTGGCAATAATGGTGCCGAATTTGGAAACTTTAGAACCGATGAAAATGTAGATGCGGTTTCCGATGCCGAAGGCAAAACTGTAGGTTGGATTGAGTCAGGGGAGTGGTTGGAATACACAGTCGCAATTTCACAATCGGGCTACTACAAAATGGATTTTCGCTACGCTACCAACAACAACAGTGGGGGTCCGTTTAGCCTTGAACTTGATGGGCAACAAGTAGCCTCGAATATCACCGTTTCCTCTACCAGCGGTTGGGACAATTGGACAACCAAATCGGTTACCGGAATTCCACTAATCGAGGGAGAGCATATTCTTAAAGTTGCCTTCAACCAAGGCGGGTTTAACCTAGGTGACATGACTTTTACCAAAACTTCAGATTTGGAATACACACCATTGATAGCTAAAGCCGGAGCAAACAGAACTGTTGAAATTCCAGCGACAACAACGCAACTCGATGGAACGCAAAGTGCTATTCCAAATCCGGGTGCTACAAGCTATGTTTGGACGCAGCTATTTGGTCCGTCAACCGTAAATTTCACTAATAATCAATCGCTTACAACGCAAATTTCAAACCTCGAAGCGGGGATTTATAAATTTGAATTGACCTTAACAGAAGGCAGTACAGTTGCTAAAGATGAAGTCTTTGTAAACGTACAAAACGGGTCTAATGCCCTTCCAACGATTTCGATTACCTCTCCGGACGACGGTGTTGTGTTTGTTTCGGGGGATACCATAGAAATTACCGCGAATGCTTCTGATTTTGACGGTACAATTGCCAAAGTTGAATTTTATAACGGCACAACAAAACTTGGCGAAGACACTACTCAACCTTATGTCTATTCGTGGAATAATCCAGCTGTGGGGACGTATAGCATTACGGCAAAAGCTACCGATAACGATGGTGGCGAGGGGACTTCATCGGCGGTTAGCGTAACAGTAAACCAACGCTATCACTGTACGTTCAATTCTTCAGAGGCTCAACAAGGTCAATTTTCTGTAGGCTATAATTTGACTTTTGAAACCATTGGTACTTCGGTTAAAATTACTGCAGAACTGCTCGATAAAGATAAATCAGGTGCTCCTGCCTATTTGTGGAAAGAAACCCCTTTTAGTGAGACTTCCATGGATGATCAGGGGAATAGAACATTTACGAAGACCTTGGGTGGTTTTACCGCCGGACAAGAAATTAGTTATGCTGTTAAGTTTTCATTTCCGGGTGGAGTTGGTGCTACTAAGTATTTTCAATACAAAGTAGGATCTAGTTGTACGCTTAGTTTTGACGAAGTAGTTTTTGATGCCATAAGTGTTTATCCAAATCCAACTTCTGGAACGGTTTATATAGATACGGATGAAGAAGTTTTGGTTGAGGTGTTTGATATGATGGGTAAAAAAATTCTAGTTACCGAAAATAAGAAATTAGACGTGTCGGCGAATTTGAGTGGAGTGTATTTTGTGAGCGTTTCAAATCCAACGACGGGCGCCCACAAAGTTTTTAAGTTGATAAAAAAATAGCCTTTCCATTTGTTAAGGATTTCATATTTTTTTTGAGATAGTGTGTTAAATACCTTAAAAACTGTACATTTGAGCGTATTATTGATTTAAATCAATATTATGTTTATAAAGCCCCATTATCTAATGTTTTCTCAAAAAACTATTAAATATTTATTTTTTGTAGTTCTTATTTCTCAGTTTACTGCTGTTGCTATTTCTGTGCTTGATTTATCTTCTCACGAGACCATTGCACTTTCACAAGAAAGCGAAGACCCAAAGTCAAAATATGGAAAAAATATATTTGATGCATTTGAGGAGGACAAAATTTTAGTTACGCATACCCCTTTAGCACTTTTTTTTTCTGACCGAATTGCACATACACAGTGTAAAGAACGCTTTTTGAATGAAGTAAGTTATACCCTAGAATTGCCACCGCCCGAGATTATCTAGTTATTTCTACCCCCAAATCTAAACAATACATATTCACCTAAATTTTATTAAAATGAAAAAACCATTCGTGCATATTAAGGGCGATATTTTCGGGGGTCTTACTGCCGGTATCGTGGCGCTTCCCTTGGCACTTGCATTTGGCGTTTCCTCCGGATTAGGACCCACAGCAGGACTTTATGGCGCCATATTTTTAAGTTTTTTTGCCGCACTTCTGGGCGGTACGAATACCCAAATCTCTGGACCCACCGCCCCAATGACGGCGGTAAGTATGGTCATTATCAGTGCGCTTATTGCAGCTAACGATGGCAGTGTAGAAAAGGCACTCCCCATTATTTTAGCGGTATTTATGCTTGCCGGACTCATGCAGGTGGGTCTAGGCTTTCTAAAGCTCGGAAAATACATTCGCTATATTCCGTATCCTGTGGTTTCTGGTTTTATGACCGCCATTGGACTCATTATTTTAATTACACAGTTGCTTCCTGTTTTGGGGTATTATGCCAAAGAAGATGCAACCTTTGTTACTACATTTAAGCCAAAAGCAGAAGCCATCATTTTAAGTAATATCCTTGAAGAAGAAGCGGGCGAGGGTCTGCTTGTTTTGGAAGATTTTTCGGAGACGGTTTCAAGAGGTGAAGCGATTACCGAAGCACAAATTTTAGAGGAATCTCAAACCCTTGCTGCTAAAAATGCCTCTGGAGTTTTGGGCGCATTACGTGTGTTGCCAAGTGCACTAAAACACATCAGTTGGATTGAGTTTTTGTTAGCATTGGGGACTATTTTTATCATTTATGGATTCAGGCGTATTACTAAGGCAGTGCCTAGTACTTTGGTTGCGCTTTTGGTTATGACGGGGGTTGCTGTACTTTTTGTTCCCGACTATCGTCCGATTACTGCGATTCCACAAGGGTTTCCTATGCCAAAATGGGAGGTGTTTACCGAGCTACAGTTAGGAGAATTAACTCCTTACGTATTTACGGCATTAACCCTTTCACTTTTGGGTGCTATTGACTCGTTGCTAACAAGTGTTGTGGCAGATAATATGACCAAAACACGTCACAAGCCCAACAAAGAATTGATTGGGCAGGGAATTGGAAACAGTATTTCTGCTTTTTTTGGTGGGATTCCAGGAGCTGGTGCAACTATTCGTACGGTGGTAAATATCAAGTCGGGGGGTAAAACACGCCTATCAGGAATGATCGCTGGAATCGTTTTATTGATGATTTTATTGCTGTTTAGTAATGCTGCCTCAACGATTCCTGCGGCGGTACTCGCTGGGATTCTTGTTACTGTGGGTATTGGCGTAATGGACTACAAAGGATTGCGCGCGATTCCATCACTGCCGCGAGATATTAAAATAGGTAAACTCGGGATCTCTTCCGAGGTTGTGGTAATGCTTGCTGTTATGTTGCTTTCCACGTTTTGGAATTTGGTCTATGCCGTGGGTATTGGTCTCATTGTTGCCTCGTTAATGTTTATGAAAAAAATTGGCGATCTTACCGAAAACCAGTCTAAAGTTTCCACGGGAAGCAAGGAAAAGCTGTGGGAAGATGAAACGGCTCACCCTGTTTTGAAAAGCGATAAGATTGCGATTAAGCATATCAACGGACCACTTTTCTTTGGCTCTACAGATGGGTTTAGCAGGTTGTCAAAAGAACTGCCAAAAAGTGCCGAAACAGTATTGTTCCGTTTCGACAGAATGGAGTATTTGGATCAGTCGGGCTTGTATGCGCTTGAAGATTTGTTGGTGGATTTAAGGAGTGAAAATAAGACGATTTATTTTATTCATTTGCCAAAACAACCAAGATTAATGATGGAGCGCATTCGGTTAATTCCCAGACTAATTCCGGAGCAAAATATATTTAGGGAATTACCAGATTTCTTAAAACACATTGAATTAACAAAAAAATAATAATTATGAGAAAAGATATCTTAACATCAGAAAAACAAGCACAACTCACTCCCGATGCTGTGCTTGGAAATTTAACTTTAGGAAACAAAAACTATCAAAACGATACGCTAACACAAACGAGTAATGCCGATTTGCGTTTGGCTTGTGTTTCGGGGCAAGCCCCTCAGGCAATTGTACTTTCTTGCATCGATTCTCGTGTAGTGGTAGAAGACGTTTTTGATCAGGCGCTGGGCGATATTTTTGTAGCTCGTGTGGCAGGTAATTTTGCCAACACAGACATTGTAGCAAGTATGGAATATGCCTGTAAGGTAGCTGGGAGTAAACTTATTGTTGTGTTAGGGCACGAGGGCTGTGGGGCTGTAAAGGCAGCTTGTGATGGCGTTGAATTAGGAAATATTACGTCATTGCTATCAAATATAAAACCTGCTGTGAATACTATAAAATCAGTTGTTGAAGGTCCTTATGATAGCGGAAACACAGCCTTTGTCAACGCTGCTATAGCCGAAAATGTACGATACACCATTGCACAAATTCGCATCATGAGTCCTATTTTGGTGGATTTGGAGAATGCGGGTGAAATTGCCATAAAGGGCGGTGTATATCAACTGGCTTCTGGTGAAGTGAATTGGCTATAGGCTATTGTAGGTAATAAAAAAAGCGCCCATCACTCGGTATTGCTCGCGAGTCATTGGGCGCTTTTTTTAGAAGACAGTTGTCTTAGTTTAAGGTCTCGCCTCCTTTTTCTCCGGTACGAATTCTGTATGCTTCTTCAATAGGCAGCACAAAAATCTTGCCGTCTCCGACACGATCGGTAGCTCCAGCTTTAATAATGGCATTAATCGCGGGTTGAACAAATTCATCGTTTACAACAATGGATAGAAATCTACGGTGAATTTCCGCCGTACTGCA
>CAZSSZ010000055.1:0-8832 GCA_964609755.1 uncultured Flavobacteriaceae bacterium
AAAACAATGCTTCGATAGCAAAAATTGTAGCTACCCAACATTGGATTTTTGATAAAACGGGCACCCTAACCGATGCCAACCAAATGGAAGTAGCATTTCATGGCAAGACGCCACTTGCTACTACAGAAAAAGAAAGTATTCGGTCAATGGTGTACCAATCGTCGCACCCACTTAGCAAAGCCCTTTTTGAACATTTGCACGATGTTTCGTGGAACAGAACGTTGGACTGTACACACACCATTGGCAGAGGCATTGCAGCAAAAGTAGCTGGCATCCCCTACACCATTGGTTCGGCAGCTTTTGCTCGAGCTTCGGGTTTGCAACACAACGAAACCGCCATTCACATCAATATCGGAAACCGCTATCGGGGCTATTTTCAAATTCGGCAGCGATTTCGCCCAAATGTATCGCAACTGTTTCAGCAAGCTCCCGTTAACGATATAAGTATTTTGTCGGGGGATAGCGCAAAAGATATGGAAGTACTTATTTGTTTTATAAATGAGCATACCTCTTTGCACTTTGAGCAAAGCCCTTTTGACAAGGTAAACTATGTCAAAAAAGTACAAAAAGAAGGAAAAAAAGTACTCATGCTAGGCGATGGACTTAACGATGCCGGCGCACTTATTCAAAGCGATGCCGGTATTGCCGTTCGTGACGGCACAAACATGTTCACCCCGCGTTGCGATGCTATTTTAACTTCCGACCAAGTTGTGTCATTGCCTGTTTTTTATTGGGGGATGCAAAAAAGCATTCGGCTTGTGTACATCAGTTTTGGGTTTTCCCTAATCTACAATGTTTTGGGAATTGGTATTGCCATAAGCGGAAACCTCACGCCCATTATTGCGGCTATTCTTATGCCGCTTAGTTCCATGAGTGTTGTGGGCTTTGCAGCCTTGTCTACATCGCGCCTGAACAAAAAAATTAAAAAAAAGCTACAAAGCTGATATATGTCATTTTTTTTGGCTGGCGCAGCAAATATCTTAGCCTCGTATTCCTTGTGAATAGAAACCGATAACCCGTGGACGTATTACTCCTACTTCTTTTGGTCAGTTTTGCCATAGCCCTAGTTTTTTTAGGACTGTTTTGGTGGTGTGTTCGTCGGGGAGAATTCGATGATTTAGAGGGAACATCGGCACGAATATTTTCCCAAGAAAAACCAAAAAAACAACGCTAACGTGGAACTAGAACGCTATTATTACGACAATAAAATTGTAAAAAACTTTTTGTACGCCACCATCGTTTGGGGTGTGGTAGGCATGCTTGTGGGGCTATTGCTCGCAACAATGTTTTTGTTTCCCAACCTCACTTATGGAATCGAGTGGCTTAGCTTTGGTCGCCTTCGCCCGTTGCACACCAATGCAGTCATTTTTGCCTTTATCGGAAATGCGCTTTTCGGTGGGGTCTATTATTCCCTACAACGATTGCTAAAAGCACGTTTGTACAGCGACATTCTGAGTAAAATTAATTTTTGGGGATGGCAACTTATTATTGTAGCTGCTGCGATTACCTTGCCTTTGGGCATCACTTCCTCAAAAGAATATGCCGAGCTGGAGTGGCCCATTGATATTGCCATTGCGGTGGTTTGGGTTGCTTTTGGCATTAATATGATTGGTACCATTTTGCGCAGACGCGTGCGCAGTCTCTATGTTGCCATTTGGTTTTACATTGCCACTTTTGTTACCGTTGCCGTGCTGCATATATTCAACAGTTTGGCATTTCCCGTTTCGTGGCTTAAAAGCTATTCCGTTTATGCGGGTGTTCAAGATGCGCTGGTGCAATGGTGGTATGGACATAACGCCGTTGCTTTCTTTTTAACCACGCCGTTTTTGGGGTTGATGTATTACTTTGTTCCCAAAGCCGCCGAACGTCCCATTTACTCCTACCGCCTGTCTATCGTACACTTTTGGTCGTTGATATTTATCTATATCTGGGCAGGACCGCACCACTTACTGTATTCCGCACTACCAGGCTGGGCGCAAAGTCTTGGCGTTGCATTTTCCGTGATGCTCATAGCACCCTCTTGGGGCGGTATGATTAACGGTTTGCTTACCCTTCGTGGGGTTTGGGATAAGGTCGTTTCAGACCCGGTGCTAAAATTTATGGTCGTTGCCATAACAGGCTACGGCATGGCAACCCTCGAAGGTCCATTAATGTCCCTAAAAAACATCAATGCCATTGCGCACTTTAGCGATTGGGTTATCGGACACGTGCACATTGGCGGTTTGGCATGGAATGGATTTCTAACCTTTGCTATGCTGTATTGGCTCATTCCCAGACTTGTAAAAACCAATATTTACTCCGTCAAATTGGCAAACGTCCACTTTTGGGTAGGCACTTTGGGCATCGTGCTTTATGCAATTCCCATGTATGTTTCGGGCTTTACGCAAGCTGCCATGTGGAAGCAATTTAACCCCGATGGGACGTTGGTTTATGGAAATTTCTTAGAAACCGTTACCCAAATTATTCCCATGTATTGGATGCGTGCCATTGGCGGAACCTTATACCTTGTGGGTGCGCTGATTATGGGGTATAATTTGTATAAAACCATCCGAAACGGACAGCGTGTAGAAGACGAGGAAGCCACGGCAATGCCCCTTCAAAAAGTGTCTAGCAAACGCGTGGCAGGAGAAAAATACCACCCTTGGCTAGAACGTCGTCCTGTTAGACTTACCATACTAGCAACACTCGTTATTCTCATTGGTGGTGTTGTTCAAATCATTCCTACACTTATGGTAAAATCAAACATCCCTACCATAAGTTCGGTAAACCCCTACACGCCCTTAGAATTAGAGGGAAGGGATATTTATATCAGGGAAGGCTGTGTGTCGTGCCATTCGCAAATGATACGTCCATTCCGAAGCGAAGTAGTGCGCTATGGACCCTATTCCCGAGCTGGGGAATTTGTATACGACCATCCGTTTTTGTGGGGCAGCAAACGCACAGGTCCCGACTTACTTCGCCTGGGTGGCAAATATGCCGACAGTTGGCACTTAAATCACATGTACGACCCGCAGTCCACTTCTCCAGGTTCTATTATGCCCGCATATCCGTGGTTGTTGTTTAATGCACTCGACACCGAACGCACCCTGAAAAAAATGGAGGTTATGGTCGATTTGGGCGTGCCTTATTCTGAGGACGACATTTCAAATGGGCTTGCCACACTAGACAAACAAGCACAAGAAATTGCAGTACGTTTGCTGGAAGACCCCCAATTTGCAGATGCCTACAACAACGAGGAACGCAACACCGAATTTGTGCCCTTAAAAGACAGAGAAATTGTGGCGCTCATTGCCTATATGCAACGCTTGGGAACAGATTTATCTAACGCACTAGAACCCGAAAAAACAGAAGAATAATGCTGCAACACACAAAAGAACATTTGGCAACCATAGAGGGTGTTAGCGTATACCCCATTTTTTCCCTGCTTTTATTTACCGGCTTTTTTATAGGGCTTATTTGGTGGGTGCTGCAGTTTAAAAAATCCAATATCAAAAAACTAAAAAACATTCCATTCGACGACTAATTCCATAGCATGAGAACCTTTAATTCATACCTCCGTATACTGCTGTTTTTAACACTTGCGTATATTCTTTGCGAAGTCCTCATTACCTCCGATGACTACCCCATAGCCCTACTCAACCCCATGGTGCTGGCGGTTTTGGGATTGTTTTTGTTGATTTTGGTTGCTCTTGAAACCATACTAGGTGCTATTCAAAGTATTGCCGGACAACTTATTACCGAAGAGCAAAAAGAGCAACTAGCCAAAGCAAAAGCGACACGCATCGAACATAGCTTCAGCAAAAAACTCGGTAGGTTTTTGATGGGGAAAAAGCGTGCAGAAGATGCCGAATTGCTTCTAGAAGACCACGATTATGACGGCATTCGTGAGTTGGACAATCCCCTCCCGCCATGGTGGCTGTATTTGTTTTACGGAACACTCATTTTTGGTGTGGTGTATATGGTACAGTTCCACATTTTTGACGGTCAAAATCAGTATCAGGAATTTGACACGGAAATGGTTTTGGCACAACAAGAGGTGAACGCCTATCAAAATCAACTGCCCGAGCAACAAGATTTGGTAGCCTCTAAAGACGGCAATATGCTTGCTCAGGGAAAGAAAATCTATGACTTGTATTGCAAAGTGTGTCACCGCCCCGATGGTGGCGGGGGTATTGGACCAAATCTGACCGATAATTTTTGGATCATGGGAGGCGATATCAACTCGGTATACGCTACCATTGAAAACGGTGGTCGCCCGGGAAAAGGAATGGTGGCGTGGAAAAACTCGCTTAACGCAAGCCAAATTGAGCAGGTAAGCAACTATGTTATGAGTCTTGGCGGAACGAATCCGCCAAACCCCAAAGCCCCCGAAGGCGAAGAGGTTATCCCAGTTGAACCTGCTTCCGAAGACGCTTCCAAGATGCTGGCAACGGAGGCTATTTAAACACATAAATTAGTGGAGGAAGGTGGTTTTAGAGATTCTATAGCAACGGTTCAAGAGTCGGGAAAGCGGGTTTGGCTTTACCCCAAAAAACCCCGTGGCAGCTACTACAATTGGCGTAAATATGTAGCGGCATTGCTTGTGGCAATGCTCTTTGCTGCTCCGCTGATTCACATAAATGGGCGACAATTTATTCTGCTTAACGTCGCACAGCGAAAGTTTCATATTATGGGGCAACCTTTTTGGCCACAAGACTTTCATTTGCTGGTGTTGCTTATGGTTATTGGGGTAATTTTTGTGAGTGTATTTACCGTTGCTTATGGACGTATTTTTTGCGGATGGATATGTCCGCAAACCATTTTTTTAGAGATGATTTTCCGCCCCTTAGAATACTTGATTGAAGGGGATAGAAACGCCCAAAAAAGACTTAACAATCAACCATGGACGGGAGAAAAAATCCGTAAGAAAGCCCTAAAATGGGTGCTCTATTACTTGATTTCAGTATTGATATCCATTGTATTTATGTGTTATGTTATGGGCAGCAAAGTGGTGTTCTTGCATCTAAAGAACCCTTTGGAACACACCACAACAACCCTATTCCTGCTTATTTTTTCCAGTGTTTTTTACTTTGTATTTGCTTGGTTTAGAGAGCAGGTGTGCATTATTGCTTGCCCCTACGGACGGCTTCAAGGCGTGCTTTTGGATAAGGATTCCGTAGTAGTAGCGTATGACCACATGCGCGGGGAGAAAGAAAAAGGACGCGCCAAAATCAACCGAAAAGAAGACCGTTCACAATCGGGAAAAGGGGATTGTATTGACTGCAAGCTTTGTGTTGATGTTTGCCCTACAGGCATCGATATTCGAAACGGCACCCAATTGGAATGTGTAAACTGTACCGCCTGTATTGATGCCTGCAACGAGGTAATGCGAAAAGTGCATTTCCCCACGCATCTTATCCGCTATGCCTCCCTGCGCCAAATACACCAACGCAGTGGTTTTCGATGGACGAATCGGCTAAAAGCCTACTCCGTATTATTGGCGTTGCTTGTGGGGGTTTTTGTGTTTTTAGTATTGAGTAGAAGTGATTTGGAAACAGGACTGTTTCGCATTCCCGGGCAATTGTATTCACTAAACACAGAGACAAAAACGCTGCAAAATGTATTTACCTATAAAATCGTAAACAAAACTACGGAGCCACTAGACAGTCTTCACTTTGAATTGATAAACCAACCTGAAGGGCGCATTTATAGTGTAAACAAAACGGAAATTTATTTGAAGGCAGAAGAAATTTTGGATGGAACTGTTTTTATAGAATTGCCCATGCGCGCATGGTCGGGAAAGCCGCAAAAACTAAAGATAGGCATTTATCAGCATAAAAAATTAGTAGACAACACCACAGTACGCTTTACAGGACCTAGAACTTACAAAAGATGAAATTACGTTGGGGAACAGCCATAGTGCTTAGCTTTATATTGTTTATTGGATTTATGGGATACATGGCATTCCAAATTCTTAAAAAACCCGAATTGCAACACCATTTGGTAACTGCAAATTATTACCAAAAGGAACAAACGCTAAATGCGTTGATTCAGGGAAAGAAAAATGGACTGCTTTGGAGTCAAAACCTTAGCCATAAGGTGGAGGAAACGTTTATTCGATTGGGAACGTTGCCCAAAGGACAACGCATTTATGTAGCGGGCTACTGCCCTTCCGATGCCTCACGTGATTTTGAGTTAGAAACCCAAGTGTCTCATACGTCCGAAATTCTTGTTCCAAGAGAATATTTTGGTGCGCAACAGTGGGAAGTTCGATTGCGCTGGCAGCGCAACGACTCGTTGTTTGTTATTGATTATGCTATTGCTTTTTGATATGTGGACGGGGTTGCTTATCGGGTTTTTGGGTGGTTTTCACTGCGTGTTGATGTGTGGACCACTGGTACTGTATCTAAAACACAATCGCGCCAACTACGCCTTGCGAGGCTTTGCCTTACACCAAGGAAGTAGACTATTGGGGTATGCGCTTTTGGGTGGTCTTGCTGGGTTTATTGGTTTTGGATTTTCATTGGCTTCGCTTCAGCAGTATATGGCACTGCTCTTTGGGGGAGTATTGGTTTATACAGCCCTTTCGAAACTGTTTTCTATACCCAAACTTTTACGCCTCAAAAAGGTGTGGTACAACAAATGGTTAAGCGATATTTACAGTAAACTAGCGGCAACATCGGTTGTCCCGCTGGGATTGCTAAACGCCCTATTGCCTTGCGGATTGGTGTATTCCGCATTGGCACTTAGTGCTGCTTATTTTGACCCCATAAAAGGGGTTGTTTTTATGGTCTTTTTTGGGTTAGGCACCTTGCCGGCGTTAGTGCTTAGTTTCCTTTTGCCCACGTCTTGGATAACATCTAAAAGAAAGAAGACTTTCCGCTTGGTGTTGCCACTTACAACGGCACTGGTGGGTATTTTGCTGATTCTACGAGGACTAAGCATTGGAATCCCCTATGTATCGCCACATGCCGAACAGCTAAAAATTGTCCCTCAGGGTAGCCAATATGAGTGTGCAGAAACAATAACGGTTTTGTTGGAATAGAAAAAAGCCCTAGTTCTCGACATGGTTCGGAAATCTCACCAGCCGTTCGAGAGACAGGGCTTTATTTTAATGCTGTAGTTCTTCTTCGCCTTCGGCTAGCGGAACGTTTTGCGGAATAAAATCTTCATCGTGTCCGGGCTTGGAGTAATCGTATGCCCAACGGTGTACATGAGGGATTTCACCTGGCCAGTTTCCATGGATATGTTCCACAGGAGTTGTCCACTCCAAAGTGTTAGATTTCCATGGGTTTTGTACCGCCTTTTTACCGTAGAAAATACTACTAATAAAGTTGTACAAGAATACCAATTGCGCAGCTCCTGCGATAAGCGCAAAAATGGTAATAATAACGTTGATGTTCGCCAAATCGTCGAAGTACGGGAATGCCGTGTTGGAGTAATAACGTCGAGGCAATCCTGCCATACCGATAAAGTGCATCGGGAAGAACACCCCGTAGGCACAAATGGCCGTTACCCAAAAGTGAACATAGCCTAAATTTTTGTTCATCATTCTTCCGAACATTTTTGGGAACCAGTGGTATACCCCCGCAAAAAGTCCGTACAATGCCGAAATACCCATTACCAAGTGGAAGTGTGCTACCACAAAATAGGTGTCGTGTACGTTAATATCCAGCGTACTGTCTCCCAAAATAATTCCCGTTAATCCGCCCGAAATAAAGGTAGAAACCAAACCAATGGAGAATAACATTCCCGGGTTCATTTGGAGGTTTCCTTTCCAAAGCGTTGTGATATAGTTAAATGCTTTTACCGCAGAAGGAATCGCAATCAATAAGGTAGTAAATGTAAATACTGACCCCAAGAATGGATTCATCCCCGAGATAAACATATGGTGCCCCCAAACGATAGTAGACAAAAAGGCAATTGCCAAAATAGAGGCGACCATGGCACGGTAGCCAAAAATAGGCTTACGGGCGTTGGTTGCCAATACTTCAGAAGTGATTCCCAAAGCAGGAAGCAGTACAATATACACCTCTGGGTGTCCTAAAAACCAAAACAGGTGTTCGTACAATACGGGTGAACCGCCTTGATAGTGAAGCACCTCGCCTTGAATGAAAATATCTGACAAGAAGAAGGATGTTCCAAAACTTCTGTCCATGATAAGCAGCAAGGCTGCAGAAAGCAATACCGGGAAAGAAACCACCCCAATAATTGCGGTTACAAAGAACGCCCAAATGGTAAGCGGAAGTCGTGTCATGGACATTCCCTTGGTGCGTAAGTTGATTACGGTTACAATATAGTTCAGCGATCCCAAAAGCGATGAAGCGATAAAAATAGCCATCGACACCAACCAAAGCGTCATTCCAAGTCCCGAACCGGGTTGTGCTTGTGGTAAGGCACTCAGTGGCGGATATATCGTCCATCCTGCTGCTGCCGGTCCTGATTCTACAAATAATGATGCAATCATGATTACTGACGAGAGGAAAAACAACCAATATGAAATCATGTTTAACAATCCAGAAGCCATATCGCGTGCACCAATCTGCAATGGAATAAGAAGGTTACTAAACGTACCACTCAATCCGGCGGTAAGCACAAAGAAAACCATGAGCGTACCGTGGATGGTTACCAACGCCAAATACACATTGGGGTCCATCACCCCATCAGGTGCCCATTTTCCTAAAAAAGTTTCAAAAACACCAAACGATTTTTCAGGCCAAGCCAATTGTAAACGAAACAATAACGACATGGCAATACCAATAATCCCCATAATAAGTCCGGTAATAAGATATTGCTTGGCAATCATCTTATGGTCTTGACTAAAGATGTACTTGGTGATAAACGTTTCTTTAT
>CAZSSZ010000056.1:0-8781 GCA_964609755.1 uncultured Flavobacteriaceae bacterium
ACAAAACATCACCCACTACGATAGGGAATAATGTGTCTGTTGGACACAATGCTATAATGCATGGCTGCACCATTCACGACAATGTATTGGTAGGCATGGGCGCTATCATCATGGATGATGCCGTTGTGGAATCGAACAGTATTATTGCTGCCGGTGCGGTGGTGTCAAAAAATACGGTTGTCCCTGCGGGCTCGGTGTTTGCGGGTGTTCCTGCCAAAAAAATTAAAGATACTTCACCAGAATTGGTTTCGGGAGAAATTGAGCGTATTGCCAAAAACTACAGCCTTTACGCCAGTTGGTTTCAAGACTAAATAGCCATGTGTTCTACGGCATCTATCCCAAATAACGCCCACAAGCTTTTGTTGGGTATCGCCGTAGTAAAATAGGCGGTTTTACCATCGCCTGCATTTTGGATTTGATGTTTTTCCAAAAGTCGTTTGGTTTGTTTAGCTACTGCTTCGCCACAGTCCACAATGGTTACGTTTTTTGGAAGTATTTTTTTAAGGGTCTTACTCAAAAACGGATAGTGTGTGCAACCCAAAACCAAATGGTCAATAGGATGATTGAGCATAGGTGCAAGGTCGTTACGAAGTTGCTTCTCGGCTTGCGAGCTTTCGGCATTTCCTCCTTCTACCAGTTCAACCAATCCGTGTCCAACTTGGGTGATTACCTCAATGTCTTTGGCGTGGTCTTGTGTTGTGGATTGAAACAATTCACTCGATAATGTGCCTTCGGTCGCCAATACCCCAACCACACCTGTTTTGCTGCCTAGTGCAGCGGGTTTTATGGCAGGTTCTATACCCACAAAAGGGACATCATAGGTTTGGCGCAAGTGCAAAATAGCATTGGTGGTTGCCGTGTTACATGCCACAACAATGAGTTTACAGTTTTGTGAAAGCAACCATTTGGAAATCGCATCAGCACGCTGTATGATTTCTGATTTTGTCCGTTTGCCGTAAGGGGCAAAGGCTTGGTCGGCAACGTAAATCACATCCTCATGTGGCAATAGCTCACGAATCGAACGAAGAACTGAGAGTCCACCAACTCCAGAATCAAAAACGCCAATGGGATTTTTGTGCATGCCTAAAAATAAAAAAACTGCCCCGAATAGAGGCAGTTTTTAAAGTATTAAAATTTTTATTTGATTAGATGCCCAAGGCTTTTTTCACGTCCGCGGCTAAATCTTTTCCTTCTGACATCAAAAGTGCACCACCAAGACTAGCATCAATAACGTAGTCAAAACCTTGCGCTTTGGCTACTTCTTGAACTTTTACACGCACATTTTCAATAATGGGACGCAACAAATCCGCTTGTTTTTTCTGAATGTCTTGCGCTGCTGTTTGGCGGAATTGCTGAATGTTTTGCTCCATACCTGCCAATTCTTGTTGACGTGCTTGGTTAGTAACATCTGTTTGGCTTTCTGCTTCGGCAGAATAGTTTTGTAACTTGGTTTGGTATTCCTTAATTGAGGCTTCAATTTCGGTTTGGTAGTCTTTTTCTAGCTTCTGAACTTCCTCTTGTGCCGCCAATACGCTAGGCATTTCGCTTACAAGTTTTTGGAAGTCAATGTGCGCTACTTTGCTTTGCGCATAAGTAGCACTAGTTAGCATTAAAACTACGGTTAATACGAGTGTAGATATATATTTCATTGGATTAAGATTAAATTGAATATTACTTTTTTTGTTGCGTTTGTTTGCGTTTTTCTTCGAGTTCTTTTTTTCGTTTTTCAAGTTCTTCAAGGCGTTGCTTTTTTCGTTTTTCCATTGCCTCGGCTTGTTCTTTTTTCTGTTGTGCTATTTTTTCGGCACGTGCTTTTCTTTTTTGTTCCAATTCAGCTTTTTTGGCTGCTCTTTGTTCTTCAATAGAAACTTCAGAGTTATCATCTTCGGTAGCTGTTTTCCGCGATTTTTCGGCACTCTTATTACTAGCGCGCTTTGCTTTGCGTTCTTCCAACAATTTTAGACGTTCCGCTTTACGCTGTTCCAGTGCCTTGCGTTTTTCTTCTAAAGCCGGATTTGTACGCTGACGACGCTCGTCTTTTTTGGTTTTACTCAAAAATTCTTGCGCCTTTTTCTTGTCTTCGATTTCTATATATCGGATAACAAGGTCGCTAATATCGTATTTTTTTTCAGAATGCAATACCAAAATATCTGCAGTACTGTCAAAAACATAGTCTAAATTCCGATCATCGGCTACTTCTTTGATTGCCGTAAGGATTTCGTCTTGTGCAGGTTGTGCTAACAATACCTTTTGTTTAATCCAATCTCCATCAGTACCAAAACGCTGTTGTATGTATTGGTCCAATTTTTCTTGTTCAAAGGCAATATCTTCTTTGCGTTCTTCATAAATTTCGTCAGTAAGAAGTGGGCGTTCCAGTTCTAATGCTTCTGTTTGCTTGTCAAGGTTTTGTTGCTTGGTCTCAATTTCATTACGCCATTCCGTAATTTTGGTATCCAACTCTTGACTAGATTGCGTATACCCTTTGTGTGCCTCTAAAACTTTATCCAAATCTAAAAAACCAATACGAACATTTTTTTGGGCATAGGTGTGGACTGAAAAGAGTATTACAAACGCAAAAAATAAGGGGCGCAAATGACTCATGCTAGCGTTCTTTAAAATTGTTGTCCTATGATAAAATGTGTTTCCCATCCATGTGGATTTAAATCATTTTCTAGCGGACTGTCAAATCCATATCCAAAATCTATGCCTAACAAACCAAAAGCGGGCATAAATATGCGAATTCCCAATCCGGCAGAACGTTTACTATTAAACGGATTAAACTCCCGAAAATTGTTGTAACCGTTTCCTGCCTCCAAAAAACTGAGCGCAAAAATAGATGCGCTTGGCTTTAGTGTTATGGGGTATCGAAGTTCTAACGAAAATTTGTTGTAAACCGTAGAACCATCTCTACTGGAAAGCGATTGATTTTCATACCCACGAAGCCCAATAACTTCTCTGCCGTCAACGGCAAACTGTGCCAATCCATCACCACCCAAATAATAGCGTTCAAATGGTATAGATCCTCTGTCGGAATTGTAAGTGCCCAAAAATCCGAATTCGGCATGCGTTTTCAGCACCAACTTATCTATAATTCGCGTATACCAAGTACCCTCAAAGTTAAGTTTGTAGTATTCCAACCAACGGAACTTTTCTTGATCTATTTTGGCATTGTTGGGATTCCCATTTGCATCTTGAAATTCCGGTTGATTTTTTAAGTCGGCGAAATCTGTGTCTCCAAGAAGGGAATACGGCAATGTGAATTTTGCGCCAATTGTAAAGGTTGAACCTCCAACAGGGAAAATGGGGTTGGTGTAGGTGTTGTTGCGTGACAAGGCTATTGCATAGAATAAATTATTAGACACGCCGTCACCAAAAGTAAAGAGTCCGGTGTAGTAATTATTTAAATCAAAATACTGATAGCCAATGGTTTGTGAAAGTGTAAAATAATCGTCAGGAACTTGAAGTCGTTTTGCCAGCCCCAAATTTATTCCTCGAATT
Organism: uncultured Flavobacteriaceae bacterium; assembly: GCA_964609755.1. Taxonomy (GTDB): domain Bacteria; phylum Bacteroidota; class Bacteroidia; order Flavobacteriales; family Flavobacteriaceae; genus UBA7446. Next base: position 3,499 of record CAZSSZ010000056.1, read on the forward strand.
TTAAAGTATTGATTTTTATCGGCGAGTCCTGTTGTGAAATCATAACGGTATTGTGTGGTTTGTGAAATAGAGGTTGAAAAGCGTACAGGTTGTTCGCCTCCTAACCAAGGCTCTGCAAAGGAAAAACTATAGGTTTCAAAAAATCTACTTGCCTGTAAGCGCAAGGAAAGTTGTTGCCCATCACCCATGGGAACAGGTTTATATTCTTTCTTGTTCCAAATGTTACGCATCGAAAAGTTGTTGAAAGAAAGTCCTAGCGTTCCAATAAAGCCGCCACCGCCATAACCTCCTTGCAGCTCAATCTGGCTAGCACCTTTTTCAGTTAGTCCATATTCGATATCTACAGTTCCGGCGTTAGGGTCAACATCTTTAAAGTCGGGTGAAATGTTTTCGGCATCAAAAAAGCCTAATTGACCCAATTCACGGACCGAACGTACAACTTTATCTTTGCTGTACAACTCACCAGGACGAGTACGAATTTCTCTAAAAATCACATGGTCATTCGTGCGGTCGTTGCCACGTACCGTAATGCGGTTAAAATAGGCGGGTTTACCTTCGGTTATACGAATCTCAAAATCAATGGTATCGTTTGCGGCACTGACCTCAACTGGGTTGATACTCGAAAACAGATAGCCATTGTTTTGGTATAAATTTGTAAGGTCTTCACCATCGGGTTTGGTTTGGTCAGCGATGCGCTTGCGTAGCAAAACACCATTATAGGTGTCACCCGATTTTAGGCCCAAAACTCGAGAAAGCTGTGCATCGGAATAGACAGAGTTCCCAATAAAGTCTATTTCTCCAAAATAATACTTATTCCCTTCTTGAATAGCAATATTGATATCTATTTTGTTGTTGTCAATTTTGATGGTATCTGACACAATACGCGCATCGCGATAGCCTTTTTCTTTATAAAAATCGACCAATGATTTTAGGTCCTCTTCAAAGTCAGCTTCTATGTATTTGGAGCGTTTCCAAAAGCGTCCAGGTATTTCTAATTTTGTGTTTTTTAGCTTTTTTCGAAGTTTTTTTCGTTTAAAAATTTCATTGCCTTCAAAAGTTACTGAACGCACCTTTACTCGGTCACCGCGATCCAATGACACCAATAATTTTTGATTGTTAACTCCTGTAGTGTCGGGTTTGGTGTCGATGGTTACTTTGGCATTTAGGAATCCATCTTTTTTGTATTTGTTTTCGATGTAGTTTTTTGTAGTCGACAAAAAGTTTTTACTGAGCTTCTTTCCTTTCTTGATGTCGGTGTCTTTTACAATAGACTCCACTTTTCCTTTTTTAATGCCCTTTATGGTGTAATCGGAAAGTGTGGGAAGTTCTTGAATGTAGAGTTCCAAATCGGCAACATCGCCATCGATTTTGGTAATAAAAAACTCTATGTCACTAAAAAGTTCAAGTTTCCAAAGCTTATTTATGGTAGCACTAATTTCTTCGCCTGGAATCTGAATCTGTTGCCCTGTACGTAGCCCAGTGTAGGCGACAACGGTTTGTGGGCTAAAACTTTTTACTCCTGTAACGTTAATTTCGCCCAATGTGTAAACCTTGCCTTTGTCAAAAGCAGTGTCTTGTGCATAAGCATCATTAGCTCCTAGTATTGAGGCAGTTAGTAAAAAGAAATAAAGGATGTGCTTACGCAAGTTGTTCACTCGTTTTTCCAAATCTACGTTCTCTTTTTTGATAACTAATAATTGCCCTGTGTAGCGATTGTTCGTCAAATTCCGGCCAAAGCTCGTCAGTAAAATAAAGCTCTGCATAGGCTATTTGCCATAGCAAAAAGTTACTAATACGTACTTCACCACTGGTGCGGATAAGCAAATCTACGTCAGGCAGATGTTGCGTGTAAAGATGCTCATTAATTATGGTTTCATCAATACTTTCGACAGGAATTATATTATTTTTAACTTTTTGGCTGATTTGTACTACGGCTTGTTTGATTTCCTCGCGAGCACCATAACTTAGCGCTAGTGTCAAGTGCGTGCCCGTATTGGTTTCTGTTTTTTTGATCACTTCAGAGAGTTCCTGTTGAACTTTTTTAGGTAATCTTTCTAACGAACCAATAGCACTAAGTTTGATATTATTTTTGGTCATCCGTGCCAATTCCCTCCGCAAACTTTGAACCAATAGACTCATGAGGGTGGTAATTTCAGTTTTTGGGCGTTTCCAATTTTCAGTTGAAAAGGCGTAAAGGGTTAGGTGTTTGATACCCAATTTTGCTGCGGCTTCTACCGTTTTTCTAACCGATTTTGCTCCCGCCTCGTGCCCACGAATACGGACTTTACTTTGCTGTTGTGCCCAACGTCCATTTCCGTCCATAATGATAGCAATGTGTTGTGGTAACTCGTTAAGATTGATTTCTTCGGAACTCATCTATTTAATCTCTGCAGCAAGGCAATTTTCCAAAGGCGTAAGTTAGAGAAATCCCTGTAAATACCAACCAATCGCTGCTTAAACTCGTAGAAAATTTTCGTGCTGAGGGTTGCTTGCCAGTATCTGGAAAACTACCATCAAGGTTATCCGAAAAGGTAAATTGGGGTTGAACCTCAACAGCAATTACCCAATACTGTCCTAAATTTAGCTTGAATCCTACACCAAAAGGAATGCTAATCGTCATGTTTTTACCATGAGAAAATGCGGTGTTTTCAAATGTAGTAAAGTACAAATCATTGACTACCATACGTTGCATGCCGGCGTGCAAATAAGGTGTCCATGATGTGCCAAAATCTCCAATAGGGAGGTCGATATAATTTACCTCAACGCCTACACCCCATGCGGTGTAAGTGTTGGTAAAATTCAATCCGCGTGCGAGACGGTCTAAATCTGTAGCATATGTATCATTAGCACTAAATTTCCCCGTGCTAAACTGTGCGCGTAATGCAATGCGCTGTGTTAAGTTTCGCTTATAAATCAAGCCATAGCCCAAATGTTTGGGATTGAAATATTGGGTGTCTCCAATTTCACCAATATAATTCACACCCCCAGCAATAACGCCTAATTCATGGCGTTGGGCGTGGCTAACAAAGCAGCCAAATCCAAATAAAACACCCCAAAACCAAATACGCTTCATACAATATCCGTGTATGCTATAAACTGAAAATAAATACAATTATTGTTAATTGCGTTTGTCTTGTCCCCACAAAAGTTTGTTTCTTAAGGTGTCAAAAAAGCTGTGTTGTTTGGGACGAATAAACACCATGGGTTGTGAAGCTCGTTTTACGGTAATATGGGTTCCCATTGGGATTGAAAATAATCTTGTGTCAAGTGATAGCAGATGCGTTTCACCTCTACCTTCCACGTGTGTTTCAATCACTACATCGTCGGAAACTACCAAGGGGCGTGCGTTTAGGTTATGTGGCGCAATGGGCGTAAGTACCAAACTTTTACTTTCGGGGGCAATGATGGGACCACCACTACTTAACGAATATCCCGTTGATCCAGTTGGTGTAGCGACAACTAAACCGTCTGCCCAATATACGTTTAAATAGGCGCCATCAACTTGCGTATGAATGGTAACCATGGACGTGGTATTTTCTCTACCAACAGAAATTTCATTTAGTGCCAGCGGAAATACCTCAAGCTCTGGAACTTCAGGATCCGTTTTAATTTCCAGTATACTCCGGTTTTCGGTAGTGTAATTTTGTGCGAGTATGTCCGAAAGACAAGCCTCAATTTCATCAGGTTGCACGGTAGCCAAAAACCCTAATCGCCCAGTATTAATCCCGATTAGTGGAATACTCGTTTCACGAATAAAATTGAGGGCACGAAGTACGGTTCCATCACCGCCAATAGCAAAAAACACAGCTGTTTTAGGGTCAATGTCGTTATGCGAAGCAAACCCCGTTACGCCATCTTTCGTGATGTGATTTAGTAATGCATTTTCAACTTGAATGGCAGCATTTTGTTGCGTAAAAAACGAAACGATGTGTGATACAATTTTTAGCGTTGCCTCATCATAAACCGAACTGTAGAGTGCTACCTTCATACTGCAAAGTTAGACCAAAATGCTTAAAGAGGCATCTATGTTGTATTTTTGCATCGAAATACCCAAGCAGTAATACAATATCCATGACTAAATTAAGTGTAAATATTAACAAAATTGCCACGCTCAGAAACGCCCGTGGCGGAAACCAACCCAATGTTGTTCAGGTAGCAAAAGACGCCCAAGCCTTTGGTGCACAAGGTATTACGGTTCATCCAAGACCCGATGAGCGTCATATTACCTACGCTGATGCGCGAGCACTCCCAGAAGTGATAACTTCCGAATATAACATTGAAGGAAACCCTATTCCCAAATTTATCGATTTGGTGTGTAGCGTAAAACCTACACAGGTAACCCTCGTTCCCGACGCCCCCGATGCCATCACCTCTAATGCAGGTTGGGATACCATCAAAAACCAAGAATTTTTGCAAGAGGTTATCCAAGAATTTAAGCAAAATGGCATTCGCACCTCTATTTTCTTAGACCCTGATGTGGCACAAGTCGAGGCTGCCGTAAAAACAGGAACTGACCGCATAGAGCTGTACACCGAATCCTATGCAGAAGGATTTTCGGACAACCCACAAAACGCCATTGCCCCTTTTGTTGCGGCTGCCAAAAAAGCGCAAGAAGTAGGACTAGGACTCAATGCAGGACACGATTTAAGTTTGGAAAACATTCAATTTTTTGCGCAAAACACGCCCAGACTTTTAGAGGTTTCCATTGGTCACGCACTTATTTGCGAATCGCTCTTTTATGGTCTTGAAAATGTGATTAACCAATACATTGCCAAACTATCGAGCCACTAGTTCACAGTACCATTTCGGGCGCGGGAGACCCGCTGTTGATTTTGCATGGTTTTTTAGGCATGTCAGACAATTGGCGTACCCATGCTAGGTATTGGTCTTCAGATTACGAAGTACATGCCATTGACCAGCGCAATCACGGCAAAAGTTTTCACAGCGAGGCCTTTGATTATACCGTTTTGGCACAGGATGTTATCGATTATATGGACGCCAACAGCCTTGAAAAGGCAATTGTTTTGGGACACTCGATGGGCGGAAAGACAGCCATGACCTTAGCCATGCAGCATCCCGAGCGTGTTTCAACACTCATTGTGGCAGATATTGCGCCCAAACACTATGATGTTGGGAGTAAATTTTCTCACATCATCGAAGGACTTTTGCATTTAGATGCGAATATATTTACCTCTAGAACGGCAGCCGATGAAGCCCTTGCTGTTTATGTGCCAGAAGTAGGGGTACGTCAGTTTTTGCTAATAAATTTGGCTCGCACACCCC
>CAZSSZ010000057.1:0-8673 GCA_964609755.1 uncultured Flavobacteriaceae bacterium
TTGTGGAATTGCAAAAATGATGGGAGACAAAGGTATCGTTTTCTTTGATTTCGTATTCATTTAAGAACTTACATCCCAATCTAATTTTTGCGCCTTTTATAAAAGGGGCATGAAAAGCGCCTAGGTATTCCTCTTCCAAGGCAGTTTGTGAAAATTCAGAAATGTCTTGCGGATATTTGGCAGAGGTGTGATGGGCATCTTTAATTATTTCCGAATGGATATGATTTACCGTAAACACCCCTGTTTCTTTAATGTTTTTATAGGTGTCGCGTGGAACGGTGGTGGGACGTAGCACAAATCCAATTAGGGGCGGATTGCTTCCCAAGTGTGTGATGCTGCTAAATACGGCAACATTGGGTGTTCCGGTTGTTGATTTTGTACCTAATAAGTTTGCCGATTTAAACCCCGTACAGCTGTTGATGAGGTTTAGCCGGAAAATCTTATCCATCTGATTAATGTCCTTTCGAGAATAGTGTAACATAGCTTTTTTGCAAACTTACGCAATACATTGAATTTGGTTACTTTTGTACTTTGGGTCATTAACTCAGTTGGTTCAGAGTGTCGCCTTGACAGGGCGGAAGTCATTGGTTCGAATCCAATATGACCCACTAGCTTTTTACAGGGCGTCTAGAAGTTTTTCTAAGCCAACACTTCGTGAACCTTTGAGCAGTACCTGATTCACGTTTATGGGATTCGCTTTTAAGTGGGATTGAAGTTCTGACGTTGTAGCAAACCAGTTTTTAGTTACATGGGGTTTAAATGCTTCCCCTACCCAAAAGCACACGTCAAATTTTAATGATTCAACAAGTTTAACCAAGGATTGGTGTTCTTTTGCCTCATAAGTTCCCAGCTCTGCCATAGCCCCCAAAATCAATGCTTTATTCCCCTTTCTTTTGCCATAGGCAGTAACTGCGGCACGCATACTTGTAGGGTTGGCATTATACGCATCCAATACTATGCTTTTATTGTTCTGCATCAGTAATTGTGAACGATGATTTGAAGGTGTGTAGCCTTCAATAGCTTCAATGCTTTTGCTTAATGGCACGTCAAAAAAAGCACCCACACACAGCGCACTAGCGACATTAGCAACGTTATAATCACCTACCAAATGGGTGCTAATTTCTAAGCTTTTATACGAAAGCTTTAGTGTGGGCTGATCTTCTAAAATGAAAAATTCAGATGGCGCATAAGGTAGAGTGTTATTACTACTTGTCGCACCCATAAGCTTTTCATCGTCATTATTTACAAAAACAATTCCGCTATTTTCTTCTAGAAATCGGTACAACTCTGTTTTGCCCTTTAAGACACCTTGTACTGACCCAAACCCCTCAAGATGCGCTTTTCCAACATTTGTGATTATTCCATAATTGGGTTGCGCAATTCTGCATAAAAAATCAATTTCCCCAATATGATTCGCACCCATTTCGATAAGTGCATGCGTATGGTTTTTTGATAAACGCAATAATGTTAGAGGAACACCAATATGATTGTTGAAATTTCCTTCGGTTGCCAAAACGCTATGCGTAGTTTGTAAAACCTTAGCAATGAGTTCTTTGGTAGTGGTTTTGCCGTTACTTCCTGTTAGGGCAATTATGGGAATATCAAATTGTTTTCTATGGTGCTTTGCAAGTTCTTGTAGTGTTGAAAGTACATCTTTTACCAAATAACAATTTTCGATAGCGGCAGCTACTTCGGGATTGTCAACAATAGCCGCATACGCCCCATTTTCCAGTGCATTTTCAGCGTATGTATTACCATCAAAGTTTGGGCCTTTTAAAGCAAAAAACAAACTGTTTTCAACTATTTTTCGGCTATCCGTCTCCGCACCAGAGGATGCTAAAAAGAGATTGTAAACTTCCTTTAGTGAAGTCATGTGTTAGTCTCGTGGACGTTTCTTTTTGTTGGATTCGCCCAAATATGACATGGCACATCTAAAGCCGATAAAATCTGCCGACATAAATTCAGGAAGGTATCTGCGCTGAGCAGGATCTAGCCAATAGGAGCGGTCTTTCCAAGAGCCTCCTTTGATTACACGTGTTTTATCAGAAACGAGAGATTTTACGTTTTGTTGATCTGAAACAATATCACCATTTTCGTCAACAGCAAATTTGTACATATTTGTTTTTCCAGGAGCGTTAGATTTATTGTCTCCATCCAGAAAGTCGGGGTTGTAGGCTCTACTAAAATTTGGACGTAATTTTGCGTCAATAGAGTCTATTGCTTCAAATTGCACCTCGCCAGGCAAAGCTTTTACATAAAGTTTGTTGTTTGGCATGGTATCTATTTTGACTTCATCAACGAGAACCGTTTTTCCTTCAGGACCAATAGAGGGTTTTGCGTATAAATTTCCTCTGTAGTAGCTCATATCTGAAACATCAGTATCGACAATTGGTCGATATACGTCAGCTACCCACTCGGCAACGTTCCCCGCCATGCCGTACAGTCCAAAATCATTAGGTGGGAAGGTCCGTACTGGAGCTGTGATATCAGCAGTATCTGTAGACCATCCTGCTATACCGCTGTAATCTCCTTTCCCTTGCTTGAAGTTTGCTAACTGATCGCCTTCATTTTTACGAGATGTTGAACGTGTAGATTCACCTGACCAAGGATATTTCTTCTTTCCTCGATAACTATTATACTCACGAAGTTCAGAAAGACCTAGTGCAGCATACTCCCACTCCGCTTCGGTTGGCAGGCGGTATTCGGGAAGTAGTAATCCATCTTCAATTTTTGCGTGATTCAAGGCGGATGAATCAGCTTCACGTGTTCTAGGTTGCGCGCTGCGTCCAACTTTATCTGCAATATTACCTCCATATACTTGATCAGGTGAGCGCAAATAGGTTTGTGTGTTAAACTCAGCTCCAGGTGAGAGACTGTCAATTTGTAGACTCACCCCTTTTTCAATATACCCCTCGCGTTCCAAAAGACGTTCATTAACACGTTCGGTACGCCACTTAGCATAATTTACTGCTTGTTGCCAAGAAACACCCACTACAGGATAGTCTCTAAATGCAGGATGTCTAAGGTAATTGTTAACCATGTCTTCATTAAAACCTAGGGGGCTACGCCAAACCATCGTATCAGGAATGGCGGCTAAATATACGTTACGAAAGCTATCTTCTGCTTTTTTGTACACGCGTTCTAGCCAGTCTAGATATTCGATGTACATCAGGTTGGTAACTTCGGTTTCATCAATAAAAAAGGAACGCACTTGTACGCGAACAGGAGAATTGTTCCAATCGCGCATAACGTCGTCTTGCACTCTTCCTTTCACAAATGTGCCTCCAGGAACAAAAACCAATCCGGGTCCAGCTTCTTGACCTTTGTAGTTTGTTTTGTATTGAAATCCACCGCGACTTGAGTTTATCTCAAGTCCTGTTCCCTGTGAAACGTTTGAACGACGTTTGCTAGAGTTACAGCTAGATAATATTACAACTAATACGAGAGAAATGAATAAATTTGCCTTTGTGTTCATTTGTTTATTTCGAATCATAACAACGGGTGCAATATACGAATAAATCATCCGTATGGTTACTTACTAAACGAAGTCATTAGTAAAATAGTATATTTATAAGCAAATACGAATGCGATATAATTGTCGTTATCCATATGTATGTCAAGTAAATACCTCAGATTTTTGTCCTTTTTTTGCTGCTTATTTTGGTGTGGTCTAACGGCGCAAAGCGTAAATAATCATCCCTTTTTAGATAACACAATTTCCTCATGGCATCAATTTTCGGTAACGGAAACTGGCATCCAAAAAATTTCATATGACTTTTTAAGACAATTGGGTATTCCCATTGATACTATCGATCCAAGAACATTACACATTTATGGCAGGGGCGGTCAGATGTTGCCCTTAAAAAATGCAAATGATGTTGAAACCCTGTATGAAAATGCCATTTGGGTGGTGGGCGAAGAAGATGGCATGTTTGACAGTGAAGATTATATTCTATTTATGGGTTATGCTGGCGATTCTTGGAATGACGAATCTCAAACTTTTGTAAATCTTTATCACCAAACGGCAAATTACTACATCACCTACGGAACATCATATGGGAAGCGTCTTTTGGTGTTGGAAGGCAAAATCAACACATCGACCAATGTTGTGCGTTCGGGGGTGTATCAAACGGCAATAGAAGAAGATAACTATAATCTCGGAAATTTAGGGCGGCGCTGGTTTGACGTTCCTTTTATTGATCAGCAGAAAGAAACGTTTACCCTAAAAACACCTCGTGTTGCACAAGGCAAATCAATGACTATTGCTGCTCGTGTTGCCGCTGTGGGAAACATAAAAACTGAAATGTCTATGCGTGTGGGAGCAGGTGTTGTTAGTAGTTCGCTTAGCGCAACAGGCGATACCACCGTGGCTACTGAACCTTTCACACGTTTAAATAATATCTCAGGAGTGATGCACTTGGAAGTACCAGCAACGACTTCGGTTGATGTTGAGCTTTCGTATACTTCAGGAGGAGATTTTTCAGCCACGGGCTATTTGGACTTTCTCATGGCACGTTACAACAGGGAGTTTTTGGGTTCAGACGAAAGTTTTTTATTTACACTCGACGCGTCATCAGCTGTGCAAAGCCTTGCTATTGACAAGGCTACCCCCAAAACAAGTGTTTGGGAATTGGCTGCGGATGTTGTTCATACTGCCCCGGAAGACGCAACTTTATTTGGTGCAGAAGTTAGGGTTGATGCCAAAAGCACATACTATTTGGCAACCGACTATAAAGTGCCAGTTTCCAGACGCAGCACAAGAAAATTTTCTCCTTCAAACACTATTTTGGATGTGCTGGAAAAATCAACTCCGATAGAATATTTGCTTATTACCACAGCGGAATACCGTCCTCAAGCCGAACGGCTTATTAGCCACCGCACTGCTAAGGGGTTGCAAGCCCAATTGGTAACCCTAGAAGACATATATATGGCTTTTTCTACTGGTCAGCAAGATATTGCTGCCATTCGAAATTTTGTGCGATATCTGTATTTTTCACAAGGAAAAAAGCTGAAATATTTGTGTTTGTTTGGCGACACTAGTTTTGATTACAAAAATATTACTTCAACCTCCGATTTGGTAGTTCCAACCTTTCATTCGTTAAATAGTTTTTCACTTGCTAATTCGTATATGTCCGATGATTTTTTCACTATGATGGACACCGATGAGGGGCTTTTGACGGCATCTGACAAAATGGATTTAGCCGTTGGGCGAATGTTGTTTAGCAATGCAAAAGAAGCCATAGAAGCCGTAAACAAAGTAATTGAATACGAAGACCAAGACAACATTGGAAATTGGATTACAAAATACACCTTGCTTTCTGATGATGCAGATGTAACCTCAAAAAAAAATGATTACTTTATTCAGGTTGCGCTCGATAAAGTGGGAGACAAATTGTTTTCAGAAAAACCGTTTTTCAATATCAATAAAATTCATTCAGATTATTTCAATCAAGTATCCTCTTCGGGTGGAGATAGATACCCTGATGTGCAGAAAAAGTTAGCAAACACGCTTATCGATGGCAGTTTGGTGGTAAATTATTTTGGACATGGTGGCGAAAACGGTTTGGCGAGTGAGTTTCTCGTAGACAAAAACATGGCTGCTACATTATTTCATCCTGGCAAGTATCCCTTGTTTATTGTGATCACTTGTGAGTTTGCCCGTTTTGATAATCACGAGCGAAAAACTGTTGGGGAATTGATGTACCAAAACCCTGTTGGCGGGAGTATTGGGTTAATTTCGACCACACGACAAATTTATGTGAGCAACGGCATCAATTATAATGATATTATCTCTAAACACCTGTTTTCGTTTGGGAGTGAGACCTATACTAGCATAGCAGAGGCATTGCGAAAGGCGAAAAGTGAATTTTCAGACACAAATCAGAAACGCATCATTTTTTACATTGGCGATCCCGCACTAAAATTGCATATGCCCAAAAAGGATGTGAAAATCACGCACCTAAACGGAACAAAAATTGAAGATTTACCTTTGGACAGGCGTCAACTAAAAGCATTAGATAAAGTAAGGCTTAGTGGTGCTGTTTTTGACGAAAGCGGGCAAGTGCTCGGAGATTTTGAGGGTACGGTTGCTACACAGTTTTTTGATAAAAAAGTGGAAAGAACAACCCAAGGAAACGACCAAGCGAAATACTTCACATTTACAGAATTGGGAAATAAAGTTTTTAATGGAGCTTCGTCGGTGAATAATGGAAAATTTGACCTTGAATTTGTGGTGCCTAAAGATATCAGTTTGGATGTGGGCGAAGCCCGAATGAGTCTAGTGGCATTTAACCAAGATAAAAGCACAGCATTAGGTGGATTTTCAGATGCCCTCACCGTTGGTGGATTAAACCCCAATCCCGCAACAGACAACCAAGGACCGCTTGTGCAGGTGTTTTTAAATGACAGAGACTTTCAAGATGGCGGCAGTGTTTTTAACAGCCCACTATTACTGATAGATTTGGCAGATGAAAATGGAATAAATACCGCTGGCGGCATCGGGCATGATATTACAGCTGTTTTGGATGGAAACCAAACCAATCCTTTTGTGCTAAACGCTTACTACAGCACCGCTTTGGACGATTTCACAAAAGGCAGTCTTTTGTTTCCGCTAAATACATTATCAATTGGCATACATACACTCACGGTGAAGGCATGGGATACGCACAACAATCCAAGTACCAAAACCATTACGTTTTGGGTAGAAGATAGCAGTAAGTTACGAATAGAAAGCGTCTTTAATTCGCCCAACCCTATCACAAATCAGACCACTTTTTTTGTGCAACACAATCGCCCGCGTAAGCTTTTACTAGCAAAATTATATATCTTTACCACCAACGGAAAACGTGTTTGGCACGACGAACAGGAGGTGTTTTCTACTGGCTATATGTTAGACAGTTTGCATTGGGATGCAACATCGTATAGCGGACAAAAATTAAACAAAGGCACCTACCTGTACACGATAGAGCTAATTTCTGCGTTATCACGAACAACCGATACACACTCGGGAAAACTTATTATTAATTGATATGAATAAATTACTTACTAGAGCGTTTTTTCTTTTTGGCATTTTTCAAGTTGCTTTTGCACAAACTGCCGACAGACGTGTGGTAACCACAGCCGTTCCATTTTTGTCTATCCCCACAGATGCTCGTGCATCTGGATTGGGCGATCAAGGTGTTGCCACTTCTGCTGATGCTTTTTCGAACTATTGGAACCCAGCAAAATATGCTTTTGCAAAAAACGATATGGGGGCAGCCATAAGCTATACACCTTATCTAAATAAAATAGTTAACGATATTTTTCTTGCCGATTTGACCTATTATCGCGCTGTTAACGACCGTTCGGCTTGGGCAGTTGGACTTCGTTATTTCAGTCTGGGAGAAATTCCAACAGGATTAACCGCAGAACAAATTCAAAACAACCCCTTAATTTTAAGTCCCAACGAATTTTCTCTTGATGCCTCATATGCGCTCAAGCTGAGCGATAACTTTTCTATGGCAATCCAAGGTAGATTTATCAATTCCGATTTAAAACTGGAAACAAGCTCAAACGAAAGCACTGCTGCAAATACGGTTGCTGTGGGAGTATCCGGATTTTATGAGTCTTTTGAAGTTCCGTATTCGAATTTTTCTGGAATTTGGCGCGCAGGATTTAATCTTTCAAACATAGGACCAAAACTTAAATATGAAGACGAGGGCGAAGCCGATTTTATTCCCACAAACCTTAGACTTGGCGGTGGATTTGACTTTATTTTTGATTCCTACAACAAGTTGTCTGTGAGTTTAGAATTGAGCAAACTTTTGGTGCCTTCCCCCAGTGTCTTAAACGATAAGGGTCAATATGAGCAACCCACAGATGTCGGTGTGCTTTCCGGAATTTTTAAATCTTTTGGCGATGCACCAGATGGCTTTAGTGAGGAGTTAAAAGAGTTTACTTGGGCATTGGGAGCTGAGTTTAACTACGATGAGTCTTTTGCCCTTCGTGCCGGATTTTTTAATGAGCATGAGCTTAAGGGCGCAAGAAAATTCTTTACTCTTGGGGCAGGCTTCCAGTACAATGTCATGGATATTGACTTATCGTATCTGATTTCAGCAACAAAAGTTCCTAGCCCATTAGAAAACACCTTGCGTTTTTCGCTTACCTTTAACTTTGGCGAAGAGCGTTATTAAGTAGGTACAGTTTCGTTTTTTTCAACGATTATCTTGCCTTATCTTTGCGCCACTCTTAACAGTCAAACGCTATGAAAGAAGTAACGCGCGAAACGTACGTCAATTGGTACGAAAACATGTTGTTCTGGCGCAAGTTTGAAGATAAACTTGCCTCAGTATATATCCAACAAAAAGTACGCGGATTTTTACACTTATATAACGGTCAGGAAGCCATTCTTGCTGGATCCCTTCATGCTATGGATCTTTCCAAAGACCGCATGATTACAGCATACCGCAACCACGTGCAGCCTATTGGTATGGGGGTAGACCCCAAAAAAGTCATGGCTGAACTTTTTGGTAAAGCTACGGGTACCTCGCAAGGACTTGGAGGGTCTATGCACATTTTCTCCAAAGAACACCGTTTTCACGGTGGGCATGGTATTGTGGGAGGGCAAATTCCATTGGGTGCCGGAATGGCGTTTGGAGACAAATATCACGGCAGCGATGCTGTAACTTTGTGTTT
>CAZSSZ010000058.1:0-8633 GCA_964609755.1 uncultured Flavobacteriaceae bacterium
ATCATCTAGAAGATTTCGTACTGTTTGTAGGTTTTGTCAAAAACCCTAAAGACCTTTACAAAAGCGGCGATATATTCTTGCTCCCATCACTGTATGAAGGCTTTGGTTTTGTTATTGTTGAAGCCGCTTTGTGCAAAGTCCCAACAATTGCGTTTGACAACAGTAGCAAGCCTGAAGTCGTTAAGCATAATAATACAGGGATTTTAACAAAGGATAATGATTTGCAAGAATTCTGTGATGTCATCATGTATTTGAACACGCATCGTACTAAAATTCATCAAATGGGCGAGCATGCATATGCTTTTGCTAAAAAAACGTTTTCATTAGACCACATAAATAAAAAAGTTGAAAATTATCTCATTAATGGATTTGATGAACGTGTTTCAGCACTCATAACAACACATAACGAAGAAAAAAACATAGAAAAATGCATTAGATCGGTTTCGTGGGCAGATGAAATTTTAGTCATTGATTCGTTTAGTTCAGACAATACGGTTTCAATATGTGAAAAATTAGGTGTCAACGTTTTGCAACGTAAGTACAACTACGCTGCAGACCAAAAAAACTGGGCAATCCCACAAGCAACACACCCGTGGATTGTTCTTTTGGATGCAGATGAAGTTGTTGGTTCGGGTTTAGAGGAAGAGGTAAGAAACATCTTAAAAACAAGACCGAAATTTACTGCGTATTGGATTTACAGAAAAAACTATTTTCTTGGAAAAGAAGTGCGGTTTTGCGGTTGGCAAAACGATCGCGTAGTACGGTTTTTTCATCGAGATTTGCACAGATATCAAGACAAAATGGTTCATGAAGAAATTACAGCATCTTCTCCCTTTGGCACATTAAAAAGTAAAATCATACATCATACCACTACAAATCTTGAGAGATACACCCAAAAAATTGAGCGTTATGCCCACTACGCCGCGCAAGAATTTTTACAAAAAAACAAACGTATCACCGCCTTTGATTTGTATGTAAAACCTGCTTTTAAATTCCTTAACTCCTATATTTTTAGAGGGGGTATTTTAGACGGAAAAATAGGTTGGATTATCTGCAAATTAAGAACCAGAGAAACCTGGCTTAAAGCAAAAATTGCATTGGAACATAAAAAATGATGGCTGAAATCAAAAAATACACAAAAGCACTTTACTCAGGTAAATCACTCCTCTACCCTGCCGATACCATTTGGGGACTGGGTTGTGATGCCACCAACCAAAAGGCGGTAAATGCCCTTTTTGCACTCAAAAAGCGACCTCTAGAAAAACCACTAATTGCCCTAGTGGACTCTGTAGACATGTTGTCAAAATATGTGGCAAATCTTCCTGAAAACATCGAAGAATTGCTACAAAGTGACCGACCCACCACACTCGTTTATCCACAAGGGAAAGGGCTTGCCAACGGCGTTATCAGTCAAAACGGAAATGTAGCCATAAGAATTCCTAAACCCTGTTTTGCACTAGATTTAATTTCGGCATTTGGGAAACCGCTTGTAAGTACCTCGGCAAACCTCAGCGGAAAACCCATTCCGGCTGCCTACAGCGAAATAGACCCTTATATTTTGGCGCATGTCGACGAAATAGTACCTTTGGAAAAAGACAGAATAGCAAGTATTCCGTCAAGAGTATTACTCCTTAATCCCGACGGAACCTTGAAGCCATTGCGATGAACATCAACGAAAAGCGTACCGAAGAAGCCCTTGCCCATGAGGTGTTTGGCTATATCCAAAAAGCCGCAGACAGCTTGGGCGTAGACACCTATGTTATTGGCGGTTTTGTGCGGGATATTTTTTTGAATCGTGGCGTAGGAACTGATATTGATGTTGTTGCTGTGGGAAGCGGCATTGCCTTAGCCAAAAAAGTAGCGGAATTACTTCCAGGCAAAAATCAAATTCAGGTCTTTAAAACCTATGGTACCGCCATGATAAAATGGGGCCATATCCAACTTGAATTTGTAGGTGCACGAAAAGAAAGCTATGCCGAGGATAGTCGAAATCCCGACGTTGAAAATGGCACACTTGAAGACGATCAAAACCGCCGTGATTTTACCATCAATGCCTTGGCACTTTGCCTAAACGCTAAACATTTTGGGGTGCTTCTAGACCCCTTTAACGGCATTCAGGATTTGAACGATGGCATTATACGTACTCCATTAGACCCGGACATCACCTATTCCGATGATCCGTTACGGATGTTACGCGCCATTCGGTTTGCCAACCAATTGGACTTTACCATTGCACAAAAATCATTTGACTCCATTACAAAAAACCACAAGCGGATTGACATCCTCTCAAAAGAACGTATTGTAGAGGAATTACACAAAATTCTCGCATGTCCAAAACCCTCAACAGGCTTTTTATTGCTCGAAAAAACAGGGCTTTTAGAGCGCATATTACCCGAACTCATTGCCCTAAAAGGCATAGACGAGGTGGAGGGGCAACGCCACAAAGACAATTTTTATCACACGCTGGAGGTCGTTGATAACATTTGTTTGTATTCCGAAAACTTATGGCTGCGTTGGGCAGCCTTGTTGCACGATATTGGCAAAGCACCCACCAAAAAATTTGACAAAAAAGTAGGCTGGACGTTTCACGCACACGAGTTTGTTGGTGCCAAAATGGTATACAAACTTTTCAAAAGGTTAAAAATGCCCCTCAACGAAAAAATGAAGTATGTACAAAAGTTGGTGTACATGAGTTCCAGGCCCATTGTTATTGCGCAAGACGACATAACCGATTCCGCCGTGCGTCGGTTGGTTTTTGATGCCGGCGACCTACTCGACGATTTACTTTTACTCTGTAAAGCAGACATTACCACCAAAAATCCGAAGCGTTTTTCCCGCTATCATAAAAACTTTGAAATCGTAAAACAAAAGGTAGTAGAAGTTGAGGAGAGGGATCACATTCGTAACTTTCAACCGCCTGTTACAGGAGAAGAAATCATGCGTATTTTTGCATTGAAACCGTGTAGGCAAGTGGGCGAAATTAAGGAAGCTATTAAAGAAGCTATTCTCGAGGGAGAAATCCCCAACGACTACGATACCGCTCACGCATTTATGTTAACCAAAGCAAAATCGATGGGGCTTACCCCTGCCTAAGTATGTACAAAAACCTACAACGCTGGACACGCATTTCACTTATTATCATTTACTTGGTAATAGCTGCTGGCGCTACGGTACGCATGACGGGAAGCGGTATGGGCTGCCCAGATTGGCCCAAATGTTTTGGCTATTACATCCCTCCTACTCATGCCGAACAACTGGCGTGGAAACCAAACACCGATTTTAAAAAAGGAAATGTCATCATTGACCAAGACCGCTTGTTGGTTGCCACGACAACTTTTACCTCCACAAACACCTTTAACCCCGAATTTTGGGAACCCTACACCAAACACGATTACGCCCATTTTAACGCCACCCACACATGGATTGAATTTATCAACCGATTATTGGGAGCACTCTCAGGGTTGTCCATTTTAATTTTGTTTGGATACAGTCTAAAATGGTGGCGCAAAAAACCCATAATTTTTATCTTTTCGTTGCTTTCGCTTTTAGGGATTTTATTTCAAGCGTGGCTAGGAAAAACAGTGGTGGATTCCAACTTGCTGCCTTTAAAAATATCACTACATATGCTTATGGCATTGTTACTCGTTGGGTTTTTATTGATTATCCGCGTAGCCTCTAAATCCTTTGGATTGAGCAGATTACCGTCAAAAAAAATACGCGTCTTGCTGTATAGCACCTTTGCCATGACCCTTATCCAAGTGGTGTTGGGCATACAAGTCCGCCAGTATGTAGATGTACAAATTGACCGTTGGGGATACGATTTACCACAGTTTTGGTTGGCTGCACCCGAGCTTGCTTTTTATGTCCATAGAAGCCTGTCGTTATTGGTCATTGCAGCGAATATCTTGTTGTTTATTTGGGTAATAAAAGACAACATAGAACACATTTTTATTAAACGTATTATGTGGCTCGTGGGCGGAGAAGTAGCCCTTGGTATTGCTATGTATTATTTCGATTTCCCCTTTGCCTCCCAACCCTTACATTTGGTTCTCGCTACGCTGTTATTCGGTGTTCAGTTATATTGGATTTTACGCATCAATTTACATCGTTATGATTTATCACTTTAGACTTATTTTAGACACCAAAGAGGATGTTTTCCGAGATATTGCATTGGAAGAAGACGCCACTTTTGAGGATTTTCACAATGCCATTACACAGGCATTTGGATTTGGCGGATCCGAAATGGCAGTGTTCTACGAAAGCGATGACGATTGGCAACAAGGCGACTCCATTTCGTTGTTTGATATGGGGGAAGAAGACACGCGCCGTATGAGTGATACACCCCTAAATGCTGTGTTTCCACACATTGAAAAAATGCTTTACATCTACGACTTTTTAAACTTGTGGACGTTTTTTGTTGAATTGATTGAAACCGACGAGCCCAAACCCGGCAACACCTACCCGATGCTTCTTTTTTCGCATGGCGAAGTTCCCGAAGAAGCACCCGAAAAATCGTTTACTGCTGAAAAAGACGAATGGAGCGAAAGCGATTTTGAAGAAAACGGTCTTGACGACCCTTACGAAGACCCCGAAGACGACTGGTACTAACGGTTAACGCGAAGCATTTCGTGGTTTTTATAGTTGCGCTTTACAAAGTGAAATGCTGCACGTAAAATCTCGCCCATCGATTTGCTTTTTTTAAAGGACGGCTCCTTGGCAAGCTCGTACACCTGTTGGCGTAATTGCGCTATTTTTTCAGGGGTAGATATGTGGTCATTCAGCATACACTTTATCAGGTGTGTAAGGCGAGTCTCATTCCCTAAAATTCGGCGAGCAATTGTGGCACGTTCTTCAATTTTATATTGGTCAACAGAAGTTTTTGCTAGGTGATTTTTCACCAAATCTACCATGGGCAAGTTTTCCTTAAAAAATTGAGGCCGATATACTTTTAACCTACCCTCGTAGCATTGTTGATCAAAATCTATAGCACGTATTTTATAAATAACCTTATCAAAATCGTGAATAGGTACAATCACATAATTGTAGGCACGCATATCGCCCAGCAGACGAATCATGCAACGCTCATTAAATTTTACAAACGATTTCGCAATTTGACTGCGTTCTGCATTGGTGCATTTTGGCAAAAAATCTTTGATGAACTCATCCCCGGGAATACCAGCAATATGTTCCTCAATGAGCGTATTCTTATACACCAAAAAATTCAAATTGTTTGGCGATAACATATGTTCTAACTCCAATCCGTAAATCCGAGAAGCATCCGCTTTTTTGACATAGAAATAAATGAAATTGTCATTAAGCGTATTTCGGATTTTCACACGAAAGGGCTTCGAATTTCCGAAAGTACAATAGTCAATACAATCCACATTAAGAAAGGGAATCGTCATCGCACTACCATCAGAGTGCAATAAAGCATACACCCGTTTGAGCTGCTCATCAATTTCTTTTCTATCGCTATCCGAATAAAACACCCGTACCCAAAGGCTGTCTTGATCGTGTTTGTTCATCACGGCAACAGAACCTGAAAACCGCAACAAATCATCGTAAAAAATGGGAATTTCCAACAAGCGCGAATACACCTCCAAATAATCCGTCAAAAAAGGACTTACCGGATAGGTCGGTTTTTTTTTCGAAATTAGCGTATCGCTCATGCCTCAAAGGTAGGACTTTGTGTAACAAAAAATAACCGTGAGCGTTATTAGAACAATGAACACCATTTTAAACGTAACCGACCTTAGCAAAAATTTTGGGCGTCTAACCGCCGTTGATACACTTTCGTTCCGCATTGAAAAAGGAAATGTATACGGCATTTTAGGACCCAACGGTAGCGGAAAATCCACCACTTTGGGAATGATTCTAAATGTTGTCAATCCCACATCAGGAACATTTTCTTGGTTTGATGGTACAGAAAACACGCATCAAGCACTAAAACGCGTGGGGGCAATTATTGAGCGACCTAATTTTTATCCGTACATGACCGCTGCGCAAAACTTGCGATTGGTGTGTAGGATTAAAGAAGTTCCTCAAGCTAAAATTGACGAAAAACTCGCTTTAGTTGACCTGTTGGATCGCAAAAACGATAGATTCAAAACCTACTCGTTAGGAATGAAGCAACGCCTTGCGATTGCCTCTGCCTTGCTGAACGACCCCGAAATCCTAATTCTAGACGAACCCACCAACGGGCTAGACCCACAAGGGATTGCGCAAGTGAGGGGTATCATCCAAAAAATTGCAACGCAAGGGACGACCATTTTGTTGGCATCACACTTGTTAGACGAGGTCGAAAAAGTATGCTCTCACGTGTTGGTGTTGCAAAAAGGAAAGCAAATTTATTTTGGAAAAGTAACCGCACTAACCACCGACCACGGCTATTTTGAGCTTAATGCTACAGATATTGAAGCATTGCAAAGCACCCTAAATGCCATGCAAAGCATTGAAACTACCGAACTACGAGGCGGGTATATACTTGCCTATCCCAACACCGAATTGTCAGCGGCAGCATTGAGCAAATCCCTTGCTGCAGAAGGCATTGTGCTGACCCATTTGGCACAAAAACACAAAAGCTTGGAAGAGCAATTCTTAACCCTTACCCAAAACCAACAGGCATGAAACGATTGTTTTTGATTGAGTTTGATAAGCTACGTGCCAACCGTTCGAGTCGAATTCTTATTGGGGCATATTTTATATTGCTTACTTCTATTGCTCTTATTGCTGCCATAAAATTTGACATCGGTCCTGTCAAGTTTCACCTTGCAGAGCAGGGAATTTTTAACTTTCCCTATATCTGGCATTTTAATGCGTTTATAGGAGCGTGGTTTAAAATCTTTTTGGCGGTGGTTATTGTTTCCATGACCGCCAACGAATACAGCAATAAAACGTTAAAGCAAAATCTTATTGACGGACTTAGCAAACGTGAATTCCTACATTCCAAATGGGTGATGATTTTTGCTTTTGCAGGGGTTTCTACACTCTTTATTTTTGTGGTATCCCTCATTTTGGGGTTGATGTACTCCAATTACACGGAGATTTCCATTATCCTAAAAGACTTTGAATACCTGTTGGCGTATTTTGTTAAGCACGTAGCGTTTTTTGCGTTTTGTTTGTTTTTGGGTACTGCCATAAAACGCTCCGCTTTTGCATTGGGTTTTTTGGGGGTATGGCAAATGTTCGAAGGCTTTTGCTATGGCATGCTAAAATGGAAATCCCCTTCTTGGGTAGACGCCGAACAAGTCTTTAGACTTTTTCCGCTAAACGCCATGAGCAATCTTATCCCTGAACCATTTACACGCCTCTCGGCAGTACGCAACCTTGCCAGTCAAGTGGAAGTAGAGGTAATTAAAAATACCAATGTCCAATTTTGGGACATTGTGATTGTTGTTGTTTGGGCATTTATTTTTTATTCCCTCACCTATCGATTACTTAAACGCCGTGACCTCTAAGTTTTTGCTATTTTTGGCATGCTATGGAGTTCGAACTTTTTTCTGATTTTAAACCCACCGGTGATCAGCCGGAAGCCATTCGCCAATTGGCTATGGGACTTGCCGAACAGGACAGGTTTCAAACGCTGTTGGGTGTAACCGGTTCGGGGAAAACCTTTACCGTTGCTAACGTCATTGCCGAAACGAGACGCCCCACCCTCGTCTTGGCGCACAACAAAACCCTAGCCGCACAGCTTTATGCTGAATTCAAACAGTTTTTTCCTAATAACGCCGTGGAGTATTTCGTATCCTATTACGATTATTACCAACCTGAGGCCTATATTCCCACTACGGGTACCTACATCGAAAAAGATTTATCTATTAACGATGAGATTGAAAAACTACGGTTAAGTACCACCTCATCGTTGCTTTCGGGGCGTAGGGATATCATCGTTGTAGCTTCAGTGTCCTGCTTGTACGGCATCGGAAATCCCGTCGAGTTTAAAAAGAATGTGATTTCCATTCACGTTGACCAAATCATTCCCCGCACAAAATTGCTACATCAATTGGTGCAAAGCCTGTATGCGCGCACTACCGCTGATTTTTTACACGGGAATTTCCGCGTTAACGGAGATGTGGTAGATGTGTTTCCAAGCTATGCTGATCATGCGTTTAAAATTCACTTTTTTGGGGATGAAATCGAAGCGATTGAAGTGTTTGATCCCCTTACCGGAACGATAAAAGAAAATTTTGAGCAACTCACCATTTACCCTGCCAATATGTTTGCAACCTCTCCCGAAGTGCTACAAAATGCCATTCATCAAATTCAAGACGACCTCACGGCACAAGTGGACTATTTTAAAGAAATCGGGAAGCATCTGGAAGCCAAACGTTTAGAGGAGCGTACCAATTTTGATTTGGAAATGATTCGGGAGTTGGGCTACTGCTCGGGTATCGAAAATTATTCACGCTACATTGACGGACGTGCGCCTGGCACACGCCCTTTTTGTTTGTTGGATTATTTCCCAGACGATTATTTGATGGTCGTGGATGAAAGCCACGTAACCCTTTCCCAAGTACACGCCATGTATGGCGGTGACCGCAGCCGAAAAGAAAATTTGGTAGAATACGGCTTTCGACTGCCTGCTGCCATGGACAACCGCCCGTTGAAATACGAAGAGTTTGAGCAATTGCAAC
>CAZSSZ010000059.1:0-8580 GCA_964609755.1 uncultured Flavobacteriaceae bacterium
TTTATAGGGAACGAAGTAAGCCTAATGCCTATTTTATTCCATTGGGAAATAAAAATATCAAGTTAAACTATAGAGGAAATAGAAAAGTATGCTTTATTGAAATAGAAAAGGTCTATTGTCCTTTTTAGTGAACGAGCCAGCTAGCGCACAGACTTTTTACCCAGTTGTAGCGTTGGCAAAATGGTCTCATAAAACTTTGGTCAAAACAATGGGTATTATAGCTTACAAATAAATTACAATGATTAAGTATAGCTTGTTAGTATTCTTTTACATAGTAACTGCCGATATGAGCCTAAAGACGGTCATTTCTAATAGTATTTAAAATAGCACAGCTATACAAAATCTGTACAAAAATATCTGCCCTATAATTTACAATATGCAAATTTTTGGCAAGAAAAATTTCAATCTGTTGTTCTCTGACAGGTTACGAACCACTTATTTTTGGTGTTGAAGTAAAGTAGTCGTTCGTGATTTATTTATTTCGTTTTTTTAACAAAAACGAGGGGCAAAAAAGGCAGAAAGCAATCCAGCCATTTTTATGCATTGCTAAAGAAATAAAGCCCATATCGCCCAAAGCTCTGCAGCCAATTTAAGCAATAGGACGATTCGTTTTAGCCTTCTTTCGCATTTTTCTTTCAAAAGATATCACGTAATAGATCCCTGCGAAAAAAATACAATGCAATAAGCACCACAGCAGGAAAGATAATATAAGGAATAATGCGAGCAAACACACCAAGAGCATCATAATGTACCTGCCAATGCTTGTCATAATGGATATCTTCTGCATAATTACTCTGTTTAGTGCGCTCGATATATTGAGAGCTCGTTAAATAGCCTATATGAAAATACTGCTGCCTCAAAAAGTAATCATAAATACTGGTCCAAGAGCTACTGTAGGTGGCATGACCCCTGGCTTCGCCTTTTACTGTTGTAGCCCTTTTATGAGGCTTTTTCATACCAAAGAGGTTCCTATTCTCTTTGTAAATGTTTGAGGTGAAATTCCCTGTCTCATGTTTAGCTTGTGCGTAGACCAGGGCAGTAGGCAACCGCCAGTACTTAATGAATGCCAATTTAACCAACCAAATTTTAAAAAATATTCCCCAATTCATATTACTTTTACCTTTATAACTTGATGATTATAACCGCCATCCCATATAATAGCGTCTGTCAAGACCCATTTCTTACGAGACACACTTTTTTTACCCTTCAAAGTATACCATGCGTGAGAGTCTTTGTCAAAAGACAAATAATACACACCCGATTCAGCAGTAGCAACCCCACCAAAATATGGTTCGACGATAAAATTCTTGTTGGGATAGTTTTTCTCGAAGTACAAGCGGATCCACTCAAAGCCTGGCTGCGCCATCAATGTGTGGAAATCCAATTTTTTTCTATCTTTAGGCATAATTCTTAAATCTTATTATTATGAACGAAAAATATGATATGGCAATCGAACACATTCAGTATCTTGGATATGAAGCAATTGACCTTTTAGAAAGAGCCACCTACTTCGATTTTCTTCAAACCCTACTTTTAATAATCATAATTTTCAAGCTGTACACTAAAAAGAAGACCTAAAAAACCATCCTATTAGCATAATACAAATCGCGAACCTTCTCATATATTTTTTTATCCTCTTTTTTTCGAGGGGAAATTTCGTTTTTCAACCAAGCAATTAATGGTTTTTCACTAAACATAGGATGCCCCATACCTGTAAATTCGTGATAATGACGACGACCAAACGCTAAATTGACCATTTTCCAGTCTCTAGGGTTCAAATCCTTTATAAGCCTCCACAAATCATAATTTCTTGTGCCTAAATTTTCCATAGACCTCTGCAGTCCATTAGCTATAGAAATAGCCACATCTTCTGTTATTGTGGGTTGAATATTCTTCGTTGGCTCATCAGGCATTATCTCTCCCATCCAAGATGAACCACCTTTGTTTTTCCCATGCAAAAACCAACCAAAAAGTGCCACTATTAGTAATAGTAG
This sequence comes from uncultured Flavobacteriaceae bacterium, assembly GCA_964609755.1. Classification (GTDB taxonomy): domain Bacteria; phylum Bacteroidota; class Bacteroidia; order Flavobacteriales; family Flavobacteriaceae; genus UBA7446. Next base: position 1,995 of record CAZSSZ010000059.1, read on the forward strand.
TGGCACAAGGAACTTACTTCGCAATATACCTATGACCATTTGAAGTTTCTTTAATTTTTTTAATCTGGGTCACCAATATGACCGTCCTTGTTAATGTCCTTTTGGATGATTTTTTCCACAAGTGGTATCATCGTTTTGACCACAAGTTCTGCATACTGCAGAAATTTTAAAAGCTTGAATATTTTTCCCATTTTACTTACTTTTTATTTGTCCAAAGTAACCGCCATTCGGTGCCTTTGTGCTTATTACCATTCCCAGTTTCTCAAGGAATACTTTGCCGGTGCGAGTATTGTACAACGCCACTTCCAGCACTTTGTTTCCGCTATCTTTATAAAAGCATTCGAACATCATACTGATGAATGTATTGCCTCGTTCGCTTTCGTACTTTTTGCTTTTTGAATTTTCAAAAGCCTTACACACCAACAGTCCACGTCTTCGAGAGTAGTTCCAAGCACTAATGTACATACCGGTAACACCATCTTTGGTGACGTAACTGCCCTCCTTTGCACCGCTTTTTTTCTTTTGTTTGCGATGGTACCTATCATCCCTGTTATAATCTCTGTAATGTGCCATTATCGTTTTTTGCTTAACATTGTAGCAAGTATAATCCCTGCAGCGCCAAGGATGTAGGGCATGTTTTTGCCAAGACCACCCGAGCCACCTCCTGTAGCTGATGCCTGTGCGTTTGCTTTCGCAATTTCTGCCTGTGCCTTTAATTTGGCAATTTCAATATCAGCCTGAGCACGCGCCTGCTGTGCCTGACTACGTGCCGCAGCTTCCGCTGCTTTTCGCTTAGATCTCCCACCAAATATTGAAGTTACTCCGCCAATAATTCCGCTTAAAAGTCCCATATCTTAAATTTTGCTAATTGCTTCTTGTTCAATTTCGGATGAGGGTCGTAACATGCCAGCAGCTATCATCGCTGAAGCCTGTTCGGGGTGTTTTTGCTCATACTTACGAACCTGTTCGGCTAATGCCTTCAATTCGTCAACATTCTTTTGCGTAACTCTATCAATGTCAAATTCAGTGCGAACGTTGAGTACACCAATTGGATATGTAGGGGGGGTGTCTGTAAAATGCTTGATTAAAACATCCTCTGGTACTCCAGTAAGGGTCCTGTATACCTCGAAAAGAACACCTTGACCAACGTTTTCAACACTACCAAATATTCCATTAAGGTATTTTACACCATTAAAATTCGTTTGATAAGTCTGGTTTTCACTATCAACATAAATTTGACCGTCTGTTACAGCCTCTCGTTGATAAATGAACGAGCGTATTACTTGCTGATGCATCTCATTGTTGTCAAAGTCAATGTCGTACTTTAAGAAGTGAAAAGGTTCTATTTCTCGAGACACAGAAAAAATTGAAAATGGTAACAAATAACCAACACTTGTGTTTGCAGGCATCTCAACGGTAACGTGGAGTTCATCCCCAGCCTCACAGTAAATACTGCCTAAATCAAGATACGCCATTAATGATTTGTCGTACCAAATGTGATTTGATTCGTACGCCCCATCACCAGTTAAGGTGTTGTCGTGGGTTACAGATTCTTTGTCTATTGACGTTTTCATGCTATAAGAAGCAAACGAACGCCCTACATTATTTGTAGACCCGAAATCTAAATTAGAAAGTGCGGTAACACAGCTTAGAGGCAACTCCGTCGCAATGTGTACCACTTTGTCGCTGACAAATTTAACACGCACTTTAGCTGTCATTAACTTTGCTATGTCCGAAGGACTAACCGCTAAATCACAAGCTAAAATCAGACCATTAAGATGCCCTTTATTAAATGACGCACTAGCAGTTTTTTCTTGCGCTAAATTGTGTTTGTGAAGTAATATCTCTGTTCTCATTTATCTTTCTTTTTGAAAAGTGCAAGGGGGGAATAATTATCCGGAATGAAGCTCCCAGCTATTGCCCCAAGAATTAACCATAAAATTGGGGAGTTCTGTCCCGTTCTGCGTCTAGCCATTACTAATATTTTTAGCTAATGTATGCGCAGAAATAACGCACTTTATAAAAATTGGTACTATTCGGTAAACATTGGCAATTTTTGGTTACAAAACACAAGTAGGGCAGATGTAATCCATATAAATATTATGCGTTACACGTTTTACACCATACTTTTTTTTGATGTCCTTAAGTATTGCATATGCCGTGTTGTGCGATACTTCTAAATCTCTCATAATGTCCTTGCCTCTAATTACCTTAGTGATAAGCGCAGTCTGTGGGGTTCCCATATGTAATTGATTTGATGTGTGATTAACAGCTTGGCGATTTCCTTATGCCCACCCTTTTCCCAAGCGTTTAATATTTGAGGGGGGAGTTCTTTTTTTATGATAACAGTCCACAGTTCTTTGTCTATTCGCGCAATGAGCTGGTCGGGTTTCTCGTCTTTTAAAATGTCTTCACTTTCTTTGAAATCGCCATCCTTTAGCATTGCTTTGAGATTTCTGGACAGTTGAATATGGTGTTTTCTGTAGGTAATGCTGCGGTAATTCATCCAGCGATGCGCCAGTTCCTTTTGTGTAAATGAGCCACAATTTCCCTCTGTGAGCATTTTAAGTGCCTGGAATGGCGACACGTTTTCTTTCGCTTTTCCCAATTTGTGGTTTGCCTTCGTAAGCTCTGCAGACACGTCCCATTTGGTTACATAGTTCGATATGCCTGTTTTGTCGTACACAGATTTTGCGTTTTGGGCTTTCAACACGCTTCGAGTTTCTTTTCGCTTGACCCACATTCTGATAAGTTCATCATGCAGCTGCTCGGAATTTTCACTATTGTGGAATAACAAAATATGCAAATGAGGGTGTAGCCAATGTTTTTTTGAGAATGTGAATTCCAGCGACTTGCAAAAACCTTCTATTTTATGTTTCTCTTTCAGTTTTTTCCACTTACTTGTTCTCTGCAATTTTCGAAATTCTGTTACCAGTCTGTCAACTATATCTTGTGGTCTATCTGACTTTAAGTGTCTGATTGTCAGCGTAATAAACGAAAGTTTTTTTTCTTTTCTCTGCCATTCAGAAGCGAGGTAGTAAATTTCCTTTTGGCGATAGTCTGATATCTTCTTGGCGCACACGGGACACCGCCATACATTGCCACATTTTATGAGTCCATGGAAGTATGGCTTTTGCGACTGTTCGCCTTTTAGTAAGTGAATATGGCGGATGCCATTTTCATTTATAGGCACCTGACCGCACTTGCTGGTAGCGGATTTGTCTGTTCCAAGTCCATTTGCATAGGGGGAAATTTTGTCCGCATTTTTACGCATCTTAAAAAGCAACTTTCTAAAGTCCTGATGGACCTTTAGCGGAGTATTTTTAAGCGGTTTGCGAACAAACCGCTTAGTAGTATCTAGAGCGCGGACGCGCCGTGGTTCTTGAGCAATATTCATAACGTAGGTATTGTCCATTGGACACAATATCCGTGATGTTTTATCAGCTTTTTGAGGTGTGTAGAAAATTCAGCTTGAAATCTATTAACGTCCGTTTGCTCTATGCGCAGAACCTTCTTTTTTCGGTCAATTTCGGACACAAAAAAAGCAACCTCATTAAGTCGCTCGTCTTCTTTTTTGGTGGTAGTCGTCATAAGTATTATATTTAGAATTATATATTCCCTAATACTTACAAATCTTGCATTATAATTTAAATTATGTTAAATTATGTAAAGTATCCCAATATTGTCTTAAATTAGTTTACGAATTAAACCTACTTCCCTATGACGATAGGAATACCAAAAGAAATTAAAAACAATGAGTTTCGTGTTGGACTCTTACCCGAACACGTCTCAATGCTCACACAACAACACAAGGTAATTGTTCAAGAAAGTGCAGGTATAGGCTGTGGAAAATCGAATCAAGAATACATAGACGCTGGCGCAACTGTAGTTTCCAAATTACAGGATGTATATGCGCAAGCTGAACTTATCGTTAAAGTTAAAGAGCCCTTACCCGAGGAATATTCCCTTATTACTTCAAAACACACTGTTTTTACCTTTTTTCATTTTGCTGCTTCTGAAGAACTTACCCTTGCCATGCAACAAAGCGGTGCTACTTGTGTGGCCTATGAAACCATAGAAGACAATAACGGACGTCTACCCTTACTTATGCCCATGTCGGAAGTTGCGGGACGCTTAGCTGGGCAACAAGCTGCCAAATACCTTGAAAAACCCCAAGGTGGTAGCGGAATTCTCGTTGGCGGCGTTACGGGTGTTCCTCCGGCGACTGTATTTGTTTTTGGTGGTGGTGTTGTGGGAGCCAATGCCGCTGATGTGCTCATAGGCATGGGTGCCAATGTGTTTATGTTTGATATCAATGAAAAACGCCTTAAAGCACTCGAAACCCAGTTTGATGGTAAAATTACGCCTGTAGTAGCAACTACAGAAAATATAGGCGCACACCTTCCCTTGGCAGATGCTGTAATTGGCGCGGTGCTTGTTAAAGGTGCAAAAGCCCCTAAACTCCTTTCTAAAAGTATGCTTTCACTGATGAAACCTAACTCGGTTTTGATTGATGTTGCTGTAGATCAGGGCGGATGTTTTGAAACCACCCGACCCACTACTCACGAAAACCCCACCTATGAAGTTGAAGGTATTTTGCATTATGCCGTAGCCAATATGCCCGGTGCAGTCCCCAAAACATCTACGCAAGCCTTATCCAACAAAACTTTTCCTTATGTGTTACAACTCGCCGATGGGAATATAAATACCCTCCCTGAAACGTTTAAAAAAGGGGTCAACATATATCGTGGCCATATTATCAATGCTGAAGTTGCCGAGGCATTTGAACTTCCCTATACACCGCTATCAAAAATACTCTCCTAATGCGTATCTTGCAGTTATGAATGAAATCCCAACGTTAAACCTGCAAGATTTTATTTCGGGAACAGAAGCTCAACAAAATCAATTTGTTGCCGATTTGGGACGTGCCTATGAAGACATTGGCTTTGTGGCTATCTCAGGACATTTCCTCTCTCCTTCGCTTGTTAATGACCTGTATACACAGATAAAAGCCTTTTTTGATTTGCCCGAAGCGGTAAAAAAGAAATACGAAATTGAAGGCGGTGGCGGTCAACGTGGCTATACCTCCTTTGGTAAAGAACACGCTAAAGGTAAAAAAGAAGGCGACCTTAAAGAATTTTGGCATTTTGGGCAGTACGCTGATGTCCCCGAGGCATTAAAACCACACTATCCTCCTAACGTCATCGTTGAAGAAATTCCAGCGTTTAATGAAGTGGGCAAAGCGGTTTTTCAAGCACTAGAACAAACGGGTATTGCACTTTTGCAAGCCATTGCCTTGCATTTAGGACTAGACAAGCATTATTTTGATGCTTATGTGGCTACAGGAAACAGCATCCTCCGCCCCATCCACTACCCCCCTATAAAAACGGCACCTAAAAACGCCGAACGCGCCGCCGCGCATGGCGATATTAACCTGATAACCCTTCTCATGGGTGCGCATGGCAAAGGACTGCAAGTCCGTAACAAAAACAACGAATGGATTGACGCCATAGCCGGTGAAAACGAACTTGTGGTTAATGTGGGCGATATGCTTTCACGGCACACAAACAACACCCTAAAATCGACCATACACCGTGTGGTGAATCCCCCTAAGGAATTGTGGGGTACTTCACGTTACTCCATTCCGTTTTTTATGCACCCCGTGGCTACGATGCCCCTAGATGTACTCCCGCATTGTGTAAGCGATGAAAACCCGAAGCAATTTGAGGACATTACTGCAGGGGATTTTCTTTACGAACGACTGGTAGACTTAGGATTAATCAAAGCGTAATGGCAAAACTGAACGACTTATCCGATTTGAAAAAACTATTCCCCGAAGCAGAAGGGACGTATACTCCCGTACCCGAGGCGGAAAAGGAATTGGCGAAACAGCATCTTGAAGCGCATTTTAGCAACAAAGGACGTGGTGGAAAAACGGTTACCGTGATCAAAGGTTTTGAAGGCGATTCTGATGAATTAAAAACACTCGCTAAGAAAATAAAACAGCATTGCAGTGTGGGTGGCAGCGTTAAGGATAATGAGATTATTATTCAAGGAAATGTGCGCGAAAAGGTCATGGAATTCCTTCAAAACGAAGGGCATCAGGTAAAGCGTGTTGGTGGTTAATGCTTCTTCATGCAACAAACACTCCAACATTTTGTTTCCAATCCCAAAAAAGAAATCCTTCTTTTTGACGAAAGCCAACACCCCCTATTTTTGACGTATGCCCTACCCTTATTAAGTTCTGGATACAGTGTAGGCCCTATTACTTTAGACATCATCAAATCATTGAATCTTGAAGTGGAAAGAACGGATTCGGAAGGTGTTTTTACATGTAGTCACCCTGTTGCGCAACCCTCAATACTCTGCTTTTCTAGCGGCACCAAAAAACACCAAAAAGGAATTGTAAGAACCTATCAAAGTTGGCAGCATAGTTTTTCTATCATTGCAAAAGAAATAACGGATTCTCCATCGGCAAGGGCAATTGTTTTGGGGTCACTCCCCTACTCCTTATCGCTGTTTGGGGCTATGGAATCTGTGCAGCGCGGAAAAAGACCATTGCTTTTCCCTACACAAAACCTTCGGT
>CAZSSZ010000060.1:0-8374 GCA_964609755.1 uncultured Flavobacteriaceae bacterium
ATAGAAGCGGCTTTGGGTTTATAACACTAAATGAATCGCTGTGGGCAATGTGGACAAAACCGGGTCTTCCAATTGTGGCGGACTCGGTTTTTTTATTGCCTTTTTTTGTCATCCTGCCCCCTTTCCTTTGTCATCCTGACCCCTTTTTTTTGTCATTCTGAACTTGTTTCAGAATCTGGGTGACAGGCTAGGTTTGGCTGGGTTTTTTCGTATTTTTAAGAAATAAACCCTAAATCTTTCAACGATGAGTCATAGCATCCAACATATTACCCATAAGATTTATTTTTTTCGAGGGGTTCCTGTTCTTTTGGATCGTGACCTTGCCCAATGGTTTGAGGTCAAACCCATTCGCTTGCGTGAACAAGTCAAACGAAACATAGCGCGTTTTCCCAAGCACTTTCGTTTTGTGCTTAGCGAACAGGAAGTAGAAGTCTTGCTATCGCAAAATGCGATACCATCGCGAAAAGTATTGGGCGGAAGTTTGCCTCAAGTCTTTACAGAATATGGTGTGTTGCAATTGGCCAATGTTTTACGCAGCGAAAAGGCAACCGAAATGAGTATATTGATTATAGAAGCCTTTGTAGCCATGCGCCAGCATGCATTGAATTATGAAGCGTTGGCAACAGCCCTTAAAACACTAGAAAACAGCACGAATCATCGTTTTGCGGAGGTCATCAGAATACTGGATGTGCTGTTGGAACAAAAACAAGAGCAAGAAGAGCTGAACAAGCGCAAACGGATTGGGTATAGGCAATAGTTAATACTTGTCTGCCCTGTCTGCCTTTTGTCATCCTGCCTCTCCCTTGTCATCCTGCCTCTCCCTTTGTCTTTCCGACCCTTTCCTTTGTCATCCTGAACTTGTTTCAGGATCGTTTCAGGATCGTTTCAGGATCCATTCAGGATCGTTTCATAGCCAAAAAATCCTTATATTTATACGTTGTCCCGAATTCAACTCTAACCATGCCAAAACGTTATTATCACAACTACTGGGTGTATATCCTCGCTAACAAACCCCGAGGCACTTTATACATTGGAGTCACTGGCGGGATAGACGATCGTATGGAGCGACACATGAGAAATGAAGGCAGTAAATTCACTGCAAAGTATAATGTAAAACAATTGGTGTACTTTGAAGAATTCCAATATGTAAGGGATGCAATTGCTCGCGAAAAACAATTAAAAAACTGGCATAGAGCATGGAAGATTAATTTAATTGAAGAGAGTAATCCGAATTGGGATAATTTATGGAAGCCTTTAGGGAGACCCTGAAACACGTTCAGGGTGACAGGTCTTTGGTTTGGTTGGGTTTGCGACCCTTTTTTCTGTCATTCCGAACGTGTTTCAGAATCCTCTGTCATCCTGCCTCTCCCTTGTCATTCTGAACTTGTTTCAGAATCAGGGTGACAGGTCTTTGGTTTGGCTGTGTTTTTTCTGTCTTTCCGACCCCTTTCCCTTGTCATTCTGAACTTGTTTCAGAATCTGGGTGACAAGTCTTTGGTTTGGTTGGGTTTGCGACCCTTTTTTCTGTCATTCCGAACGTGTTTCAGAATCCTCTGTCATCCTGCCTCTCCCTTGTCATTCTGAACTTGTTTCAGAATCAGGGTGACAGGTCTTTGGTTTGGCTGTGTTTTTTCTGTCTTTCCGACCCTTTCCTTTGTCATCCTGAACTTGTTTCAGAATCAGGGTGACAGGTCTTTGGTTGTGTTTGTCTTTCCGACCCTTTCCTTTGTCATCCTGAACTTGTTTCAGGATCTGGGTGACAGGTCTTTGGTTTGGCTGGGTTTGTTTTGACTCTCAATAACCTATAGCCCCCATTGTGGGGCTTTTCGTATTTTTGTGCTTATGAACATCCGAATTGTAAACCACTCCCCTCACACTTTGCCCGAATATGAAACCCTAGCCTCGGCGGGCGTGGATCTGCGTGCGCATATTGATGCGCCCATTACCTTGCAACCGCTAGAACGAGGGCTTATCAAAACAGGGTTGTTTATGGAATTGCCCATAGGCGTAGAAGCACAGGTGCGTCCACGTAGCGGGTTGGCACTCAAAAAAGGGATTACCGTACTAAATGCCCCCGGCACCATAGACGCAGACTACCGTGGCGAAATTGGCGTTATCCTTATAAATTTATCCAATGAGCCGTTTACCATTAGTTCAGGTGATAGGATTGCGCAATTGGTTGTTGCCAAACACGAACGCGCCAATTGGGAAGAAGTTGAATCGCTGTCCGAAACCGCACGTGGTGCGGGAGGTTTTGGTAGTACTGGAATTGAATAACGCATGAAAATAATTGTTCCCATGGCGGGACGTGGTTCGCGCCTTCGTCCACATACACTTAGCGTTCCAAAGCCTTTAGTGCCCGTGGCGGGCATGCCCATAGTGCACCGATTGGTAAAAGATATTGCACGACTACTCCCCGAACCTGTTACCGAAATCGCCTATGTGTTGGGTGATGCCGCTTTTTTTGGCGATGAGGTGGTGGCAGCCCTCACCGAACTTTCAGATAGTTTGGGTGCCAAAACGAGCATTTACCGACAGGACGAGCCTTTGGGAACAGGACATGCCGTGATGTGTGCTGCTCCTTCGCTTTCCGGGGCTGCGGTAGTTGCCTATGCCGATACGCTCATTCGTGCCGATTTGACCTTAGACCCAGAAGCCGATAGCGTAATTTGGGTCAAAAAAGTGGCAAATCCTGAGCAGTTTGGCGTAGTGCAATTAGACGCAAGCGGTGCCATAAATGCCTTGGTAGAAAAGCCCAAAGACCCTATTTCGGATTTGGCGGTGATTGGGATTTATTATTTTAAAGATATTGGCGTTCTGAAAAATGCACTACAAACGGTGCTAGATGAAAACCTAACTCGAGGCGGAGAGTACCAAATCAACGATGGTATTTTGCGGATGATACAAGACGGCAAACGTTTTGTGCCCGGAGAAGTTAATGCTTGGATGGATTGTGGAAACCCGAAAGTTACCGTGGAAACCAATGCAAAAATGTTGGATTTCCTTGTTGCAGAAGACGAAAATCTTGTTGGGGAGGTTGCCTTAAAAAACAGTACCGTTATTCCGCCCTGCCATATCGCCGATGGCGTAACACTAACCAACAGCACAGTAGGTCCGCACGTTTCGATTGGTGCTGGAACCCAAATTACCAATAGCACTATTGAAAACAGTATTATCCAATCGGAAAGCAGCATTGAAAATGCAACCCTAAAAGGTTCGATGATTGGCAACCATGTGCGCTACAATGGCGCGTTTAGCAGCGTAAGCATTGGCGATTATTCCGTTTTAGAATAAGATGAAAAAAATAGGGATACTTTTTTTTGGGTTGCTGTTGGCGGTTGGATGTAAATCGCTAAAAACCATAACCCCCACGGCAAGCATCGACACCTCACTACGTTCAAAACGCGTCCAACAGCAAGCTGAAACTACTGCCCTAAGCTTTGAAACCTTACAATGGCGGGGACAAGCAACCTTAGACCGTGGGGGCAAACGCCAAAAAATCAGCCTAACCGCTCGATTAAAACAACAGCATGGCATTTGGCTAAACGGAAGCGTGATTGTGCCTTTGGCACGTGTTTTTATTACTCCAAATTCACTTCAGTTTTACGAAAAAATAAATCGGCAATACGCAACATTGGACTACAAAGAAGTGGAATCGCTTTTGGGTGTTACGGTAGACTATGCTACCCTCGAAAATATCTTAACGGCAAAGCCTGTAGTTCCACGCGCACTAAAACGTGCAAAACTATCCTTCACCAACGATGCTTATGTGTTTAGCTACCGCCGAAAAGGCATTGTCCTACAGTTCGTTTTTGATGCCGCTTTTCGGCTTGTAGAACAGCGGTTAAAAAGCGACAAAGCCACTTTAAGCGTAGTGTATGACAACTATAAAAAAATCGATGGGCAGTGGGTGCCCGAACAATTGCGAGCAAGCTTCTTAGGGCAAACCCCTACAATACTTACGCTCCATGCCAAACAAACCCAGTTGAATACCCCCGTTAAAATGCCGTTTAGTATTCCTGAGGGCTATAAACCGATTCCGTTACCATGAAAAAGTGGCTTTGGGTATTGATGCTTCTTCCGGTATTGGGTTTGGCTCAAGACAAAAAAACTGCGCTTGAAGCGCAAAAAAAACGCCTACAGCAAGAAATTGTTCAAATCAATGCGCTGCTAAAATCGAGTGTAAAAAAGCGCACAAATGTCCTTACCGAAGTAGAAACGGTTCAGCTAAAAATAGAGAGACAAGATGCGCTGATTCGATTAACCAATCGTCAAATCAACCGATTGAATCAAGAAATCAATCTAAACCTTAGAAACATTGAGCAGCTACGCACCGAACTGGAAAAGCTAAAAAAAGACTATGCCGAAATGGTAGTTGCCGCACGGAAAAACCAATCTACCCAAAACCGATTGATGTTTTTGCTTTCATCGGAAAGTTTTTGGCAAGCCTATAAACGTATGGCGTATATGAAACAATATGCCGCCTACCGCAAACAACAAGGGGAACAAATTGCCGAAACAACCAAAACCTTGCAGCAATACACCAACGATTTGGTGGCGCAACGCAAAGACAAAGAGCGATTGATTCGGGAAAACCGAGAGGCGCAAAAAGTGTTGGACACGGTACGTTCGCGCCAAAATAGCCTAGTACAACAGCTGAAGCGTAAAGAGAAAAGCTATGCGGCACAAATCAAGAAAAAGCAACAGCAGCAAGACGCCATTGACCGTGAAATTGAACGTTTGATTCGTGAAGCCATTGCTGCCTCGAACAAAAAAGCAGGTACCAAAACAGCAAATTTTGTGCTTACCCCCGAAGCCAAAGCCCTAGCGGCAAGTTTTGTCGCCAACAAAGGGCGATTGCCCTGGCCCGTCGAAAAAGGCATCGTTACCCAAAAATTTGGTACGCAACCACACCCTGTGGTACGCACCACGACCATAAAAAGCAATGGGGTAACCCTTTCTGTTCCCGAAGGAACAGAGGCGCGAAGTGTGTTTGAAGGAAAAGTGCTCAATATTGTACAGTTTAAGGGGAGTAATCCCATTGTACTCATTCAGCACGGGAACTACATTACCAGCTATAAAAATTTAAGTCGAGTGTATGTGAAAAAAGGGGATAAGATTGCTGCTAAACAAGCTATTGGACAGATTTTCACTAACACAGACACCGGCAAAACAGCATTGCAGTTTAGTTTATTCCAAAACACCACACCGCAAAACCCCGCATTGTGGTTGTATCAGATGAAGTACTAAAACACGTTATTTCTTAATCAACTTGTGTGTTAAAATCTTCTCGTTTTCTTGAGTAATTTCAAGCATATACATCCCTGGTAATAATGGCGAAACATCCAAGCTGTGAAGTATTTGTTGATGCATGACTCGCTGTCCCGCGACATTAAAAATGTTAACATCCGCTTTATCTTTTAGCCCCTCAAAATAAAGTGTTTTGGCGGTTGGGTTTGGATGGATTTTGACCGAAACAAGAGATGCCTTTGAAACGCTTAATACCAAATTGACCGTATTTGGCGATGAAGTTCCTGTCGAAAAACTTCCATCGGCTTGGCGTTGCAACGAATGATTTTCAGCATCGTTGGATGCGTCTTCATTATACTGAACGGTTTTTCCTAGCCCTGTTAGTAATCCGGTATCATCCGCTTTATTATTGTCATACACTATGGCATCAACCAAATTTGTTGTCGTTACGGGAGTATCGTTTGGAAAATCTGATTTGTTTGCTTGATAAAGGGCAACGGCGTCTGGTCCGTTTTGCAATCCGGAAGAATTTAGTGTAATGGATACACCCGATACTGCAGAATGCCCAATAACAAAATAGCCGTTGCTGTTGGTGCTATAGCCATCCAAATCGTAGGAAGCATAGCTTGCATCGTCTCCTCCATTAAACAAGACGAGCACATAGCCGTCAAGATTAAAATTGGGAGAAGGGGAATATAACTCAATGAAGTCAGCAGTATCTGTTCCAGGGCTATTGGAGTCTAATTCGTTTATTAACAGCGATTGAGAAAAAACATATAGTGATGGGAAAATCACCATAAAGAACTGTAGGTATTTTTTCATAACGTAAAGATTTGAGTGCTTTAAAACTACAAAAAAAATTATTACGTCATTTTTGCAATGTATTTACCCACCATATCAAACTCGATATTGACCAAATCACCCACCCGAAGTTGGTGGAAAACCGTGTGCTCGTAAGTGTAGGGAATTATGGCAACACCAAAGCTGTTCGCCTCAGAACCCACAACGGTTAGACTGGTGCCATTTACACAAATAGAACCCTTTTCTATGGTGATGTTTTTTGAGTTTTTGCTGTATTCAAAACGGAACAACCAGCTCCCGTTTTGGTCTTCAATGTGGGTACAACTTGCCACTTCATCTACATGCCCCTGCACCAGGTGCCCATCAAGTCGGTCGCCCAAACGCATAGCGCGTTCCAAATTGATTTTATCCCCGACGTTCCACTCCCGTAGGGCTGTCTTTTCAAGGGTTTCTTGAATGGCGGTTACCGTGTATTGGTCTTCATCTATGGCAACTACAGTAAGGCAAACACCGTTGTGCGCAAGGCTCTGATCAATTTTTAATTCACTTGTAATGGTACTCGAAAGTGTATAATGCACATTACTGCCTTCTTGAGCAATGTGCTCAATAGTACCCATGGTTTCTATAATTCCTGTAAACATAATTCGGTGAATGCTGTACCTTTGCCCAGCAAAAATACACAAAATGTCTGCGCTTCCTATTCTAGCAATTTCTATTGGCGATCCAAACGGTATTGGAGTAGAAATCTTGCTTAAAACCTTTAGCGACAAAAGTCTTTTTGAGCGATGTATTCCTGTGGTATATGCCGACATAGATTTTATTGCGCAACAGCAGCTTCTTTTTGGAACGCAAGTGCCTTTAGAACTCGTAAAAGACAGCCCCATAGAAGGTGCGCTAAATGTGAAATCCATATGGGAAAATGCTCCTGAAATAGCCTTTGGAAAGCAAACTGCCGAGGCGGGAAAAGCCGCATTTGAATCACTTCAAGCCGCTACACTTGACGTTAAACATGGAAAAGCCGACGCCCTAGTTACTGCGCCTATTCACAAGGCGGCCATCAAAAGCACTCTTTTTCCCTTTGCCGGACATACACATTATTTGGCATCCGTTTGGGGAGGAGAAGCACTGATGATTCTAGCTCACAAAAACCTTCGGGTTGCACTGCTAACCGACCATATTCCACTCGCACAAGTACCAAAACGAATTACCAAAGCCTTGATAATCAAAAAAACACATGAGCTTTGGCAGACTTTAAAAAAAGATTTTGGCTGCGCGCACCCAAAAATTGCATTGCTTGGGCTCAATCCGCATGCGGGAGACCAAGGTGTGATTGGGGCAGAGGATGATGACATGTTAACTCCAGCAATTAAGACACTAACCGCCGATGGAGTTGCTATAGAAGGACCCTACCCCGCCGATGGTTTTTTTGGGCAAAAAAGCTATGCCAACTTCGATGCGGTATTGTCGTGCTACCACGACCAAGGGTTGGTAGGATTCAAAACATTGGCGTTTGGCAACGGGGTAAATGTAACCGCTGGACTTCGCTTTGTGCGCACCTCTCCCGACCACGGAACCGCTTTTGAAATTGCAGGGAAAGGAATGGCTAACCACATATCTTTTGCAAATGCTATCCAAGCGGCATGCTCCATTTGGCAGCTACGCCAAAAGAACACATAAAGACAAGAGAGTCCCACCAAATTTTATATATTTGCCGACTGTAATGAACGAAGCAAAAAATGTTTTGGCGCCTTTTGTCCTGGCATTTGCAGGACTTAAAGAAGGTATTCATCATTTTTCACTCGACATTACATCCAAGTTCTTTGATGCTTTTGACTATACCGAGTTTAACGATGTTGCACTGCGTGCAACCATTGAACTAAACAAAAAAGCAACGCTTTTGGAGTTGCATTTTGCAATTTCGGGAACCGTTAACGTAAGTTGCGATGTTTCCAATGAACCGTTTGACTTTCCTTTAGAAGCTACCCACGAGTTGGTGGTAACCTTTGGGGAGGAGTACAACGACGAAAACGAAGTCTTGCTTGTATTGCCACATGGTTCACATCAAGTTGATGTTGCACAAACCCTGTTTGAAACCATAGTGTTGGCAGTACCGCAAAAACGCGTTCACCCTGGTATAGCAAATGGAAGTCTGCAATCGGATTTGTTAGACCGCCTAGAGGCGTTACGCCCAAAAGAAAGTACCAAAGTAATGGAAACTACGGATCCACGATGGGATGCGTTAAAGAAATTAAAGAAAGACTAAAAACAGCTGTTATGGCACATCCAAAACGAAAAATATCCAAAACGCGTCGCGATAAACGCC
>CAZSSZ010000061.1:0-8280 GCA_964609755.1 uncultured Flavobacteriaceae bacterium
GTTGATATTTTAGTGATGTTCCTGTCAATCGACGGGGTAAAATTTTACCCTGCTCATTTACAAATTTCAGCAAATAATCTGCATCCTTGTAATCGATATATTTTATTCCTGCTTTTTTAAATCGGCAGTATTTTTTGGCTTTAGACGTTTCAATATCAAGCGGGGTCAAATACCTAATTTCCCCTTGCTTTCCGCCTTTGCTTTCTTGTTCTATAGACATGATTATGCTTTTTCGGTTAAACGTTCTCTTCTTTTTTCAGCCCAAGCCTCTGCGTGCTTGTCAAGTTTTACCGTTAGGTAGCGCATGATGCGCTCATCGCGACGGAATTCCACTTCAAACGGACCAATTTCTTCGCCGTTAAGTTTGAAGTCTAATAAGTGATAAAAGCCACTTTTCTTGTTTTGGATAGGATAGGCAAACTTTTTCAAGCCCCAATCCTCTTTGGCGACAATCTCGCCACCGCGAGACGTAATAAACGTCTCATACTTTTCTACTGCTTCCTTTACCTGATCTTCAGATAAAACGGGATTCAATATGAAAACAGTTTCGTAATGGTTCATAAATGATTTTTTAATTGGACGGCAAATTTACGCATTTTCTTGGGTTGTACAACCTCTCTAGAAAATTATTGCGGGTCTACATCAACAACTACCTTGACTTGCCGAAAAGCCCCTACTTGCGAAAAGCTGTGGAGCAATGCGTCTAGTCGCACTTTTGCCCCAGATTGCGAAGCGGTAAGCGAAAGTTTCACCAGTGTGTGGAGGATGTAAAAATTGCGAACACGCGCCACTGGGGGCGGTGCCGGACCCAACACCTGACGAAAACGCTCTTGCAGCCCTTTTTTGAGCCACTCCCCCGCCTGAACCAATGTTGCCATATTTTTATGTTTGAGCTCAATGCGAATCATACGCACAAAAGGCGGATAGGCAAACTGCTCACGTTGCTGAATCTGCTGCGCATAGAACGAAGGATAATCGTAGCACTGCACAAATCTTAAAACGGGATGATTCGGCTGAAAGCTTTGCACCAATACTTTACTGCTATCACCTACCCTACCCGCGCGCCCTGCTACTTGCGTAAGCACCTGAAAAGCACGTTCGTGTGCCCGAAAATCGGGGAAATGCAAAAAAGTATCTGCCGACAACACCCCCACTAAGGTAACATGTTCAAAATCCAACCCCTTTGTGATCATTTGTGTGCCAATCAAAATGTCAATTTCTTGACGGGTAAAAGCAGTAATCAATTTTGCGTGTGCATTCTTTTTCCGTGTGGTGTCCAAATCCATACGCGCAATGCGTGCCGAGGGAAACAATTGCTGGATTTCTTCTTCCAGTTGTTGTGTTCCCAAACCTTGTGTTTGGGGAGCAACCGTGCCACATGCCACACAAGCAGCCGTGTAAGCTTCAGTATAGCCACAATAATGGCAACGGAGTTCGTTGCTCACCTGATGATAGGTCAACGAAACATCACAGCTTTGGCACTGGGGTACGTGAGCGCATTGGCTACATTCAATAAAGCTGGCATACCCACGTCGGTTTTGAAAAAGCAACACTTGCTTTTTGACAGCTAGCGTTTCTTCAATCGAAGTTATAAGTTCTTGTGCCAAATGTCCTTTCATTTGCTTTTTCCGATAGGCTTCCGCCAAATCCACAAAAGAGATTTCGGGCATTTGTGCTTCGTTAAATCGAGTCGTTAAGGACACCAATCCGTACTTTCCCGTTTCAGCATGGCGGTAGCTTTCCATTGCGGGCGTTGCCGTACCCAACAGCACTTTGGCGTTGTGCTTGCGTGCCAACACCATGGCAGCATCTCGAGCATGGTAGCGTGGTGCAGCATCGTACTGTTTGTATGCGGTTTCGTGCGACTCATCCACAACAACAAGCCCAAGGTTTTGAAAAGGCAATAACACTGCCGAGCGTGCACCCAGAACCAACCGTCCTTTGGGGGTATTCGTAAGGATGTTATCCCAGGTTTCGGCACGTTCTTGCGGACTGTATTTGGAATGATATACGGCAAGATATTGCCCGAAAAATTGGTATAAGCGTTGCATGAGCTGGGTGGTTAGTCCAATTTCAGGCACTAAGAACAACACTTGTTTTCCAGCAGCCAACTGCGTAGCAATAAGATGCATGTACACGGCTGTTTTCCCCGAGCCCGTAACGCCATGCAACAACACAATGTCTTTTGTTTTCCAAAAATGCTCAATGTCTTTTTTGGCTTCTTTTTGGGGTGGCGATAGTGGTAGTAAAGGGTCATCGGGTGTGGTTTTGGCAGGAAGCCTATCGATCACACGCTCTTGTTTCGCCAAAATTTGATACTTGATAAGTGTCTTCAACGAAGACGGACTCACCGTTTTCAATTTGGAAAACTCCGATGCTACAACAGGCGGTTTTTGCTGTAAAAACGTCAAAAAGGTTTGGTGCTGCTTTGGTTTGGCAGCCAACTCCTCAAGTGTTGCTTTAAGCACTTCATCTGAATGTAACTTAGGGTGTAAGATAATTTCCTTTTGGGTTTTGGGTCGGTATTGCGCATATACCTCCTCTTTGAGTGACACAAGCCCCAATGCTGCCAATTCTTTTAAAATGGGATAGGGATTTCTAACCGTTATCAATTGCTGAATATGCGACAGCGACATCAAACTGTTGGGTTGAATTTGCTGCAATAACTGTAGGGCATTTTTGGATAGCGTATCTGGTATTTTGCTCCACGAATGTGTTACAATCTCGGTTTCGCTTTCGAGCAACATAACAGAAGGAAGTGCCGTGCGAACAACCAATCCCAAAGGCGCTTGATAATAGGCTGCCATCCATTCCAAAAACGAAAGTTGTACAGCAGATAGCACAGGCTGCTCGTCAATAATACTTTCAATTTGTTTTGGATCATAGGCTTTTGGTGGGTTTTGATGCACCCTGAAGGCAATTGCCGTGTAGCGTTTGCGTTTTCCAAAAGGAACGATAATGCGCATACCGGACTGTATCACCTTCGCCTCTGCCGGAGTAATGGCATAGGTAAACGCATCCTTTAGCGGTAAGGGAAGTATAACATCTACAAAAAAAGGCATCACACGCTTTGTTTGAGTTTGGCTATAGACGCATTGAGTTCAAATCCTAACAAGAGTACAATGGCATTGAGCC
Source organism: uncultured Flavobacteriaceae bacterium (assembly GCA_964609755.1). Classification (GTDB taxonomy): domain Bacteria; phylum Bacteroidota; class Bacteroidia; order Flavobacteriales; family Flavobacteriaceae; genus UBA7446. Next base: position 3,136 of record CAZSSZ010000061.1, read on the forward strand.
ATATATACAACATCAAAATTAGTATAGCCCCAATAGACCCATAGAGTTGATTGTATTGCGCAAAGTTATCAAGATAGACGCCAAATCCGTATGAGGTAAGGGCAAACAACAATGTGGTCATGAGTGCTCCTGCCGAAAAGAAACTTGAAAAACCACGGTGCGTACCAAAATAAAACAATATGGAACTTACCAAATATGCCATTCCAAAGAAAAACAACAATCGCACCCAAGGACTGAGTTCAAAACCCAAATCGAAAACTTGCGCCAAGAGCAGTTCAAAAAACAGATAGCCCGCAATGGAAACCAACAACACCATGCCGAGCAGCACGCCAACACCCACCGCATAGGTATATTGACGAATAAAATGCCGTGTTAGGGTTACATGAATAGACTCGCTAAAACCGCCAAAAATGGCATTCACGCCGTTTGCCATAAAAAATATGGACAACACAAAAGTTGAGGACAACAAACGCGTTCGAGGTTTGGATTGTATGTCTAGCAAGACACTATTTAAAAACTCCTGTACCTCAGAGGGAGCAACCGCTAAAAAAAACGACGAAAAGGTATCCTCGATATTTTCGATGGGAACAAACGGAATAAGGTTAAGCACAAAAATTAGGAAGGGAAACAACGCCATAAAAAAACTAAAAGCGATGCTACTTGCGCGTGTGGTAAGTGCTCCTTTGAGTACTCCCAACACGTAAAGTTCCAATAATTGGTAAAGCGAGATAGACCGTTCATCACCAAAACGAATGCTTTGCAAAAATGCCGTGCCCTTTTGAATAAACCCCTTTAGCATTTTGCTAATGTAAGTATTAAAATGGAGGCTTGCATTTTATTTGAAACTACAACTGGCTTAAAAAATTACCCTTCTTTATTCGGTTTTTGATTTAAGAACAAGGAACACCAATTAACGATTTTAGACCTTCCCGTTCCGCAGGCAGGTTTACAACGCATGGCTCACCTTATTTTAAAATAGTTAAGCAGCAGATGCGCACCAATGGATTGAAAGTAAAAACATCTAAAATCGGCGTTCGGTAATCGGTGTTCGGTGTTTAAATTCATTAGTGTGCCTGTCTTGCCATCAGAAAGGTTTGGAATATCAACTTTCATTCGGGTTTTGATTCAAGAACAAGGAACACCGATTAACGATTTCAGACCTTCCCGTTCCGCAGGCAGGTTTACAACGCATGGCTCACCTTATTTTAAAATAGTTAAGCAGCAGATGCGCACCAATGGATTGAAAGTAAAAACATCTAAAATCGGCGTTCGGTAATCGGTGTTCGGTGTTTAAATTCATTAGTGTGCCTGTCTTGCCATCAGAAAGGTTTGGAATATCAACTTTCATTCGGGTTTTGATTCAAGAACAAGGAACACCAATTAACGATTTTAGACCTTCCCGTTCCGCAGACGGATTTATTTTCGATTGTTCAATTTTCATCATTTCATATTCTTTTGAGCAGTATCTATGCTTTTTACAAAAATTGAGATTAACTCGTTGTTTTCACGTTTCGCCTTCTCAATTTTAACTTGCGTCTTGCACAACTTTGTTCGCGTTATAATTTTCAAACAAATAAAAGTTTCTCGTAGTTCTTTAAGCACTATTTTCATCTTATGAACAAAGTCCTTTCTCGACTCGCCACTTTGAGCCTCTCCATAATTTAACGCTACCGAAGTACCAGAACGCAGAAGTTGTTTTGCCAAGTGATTTGCCGCATAATTGTTCGACATCTCTTTAGTTATCTCAATTATCAAAACTGAAAAATCAATCAGCCGTTTTTCTAAATCAAACTTGTTCATTTCTTACTTAAAACTTTTAAAATCGGCGTTCGTTAATCGTTGTTTGGTGTTCGGTATTCAAATTTATCTATTCCACTGGTGCTCATCTGCGATGCGAGACTAATCTTTTTAGAATGGGGCTTTTATAAAAGTCTAAACATCATTTATGTACAAAAATAATCTTCGGTTTACTCTAGTCTGAAGTTCACAGGTATTGAAAATGGTACACTAATAGGTTTACCGTTTAGTTTACCCAGTTTCATTTTAGGCAACAGTTTCGCTAATCTATACGTTTCTGCTTCAAGATGAGGATTTGGACCTCTCGTTTTGATATTAACTATAGAACCATCAACGTCAATCATAAATTGCATATATACACGACCCTGAATAGTATCTTGTAATGCCAATTTTGGATATTTAAAGTTTTCTGCAATGTGCTTCTGAATTTTATTCTGAAAACACAATTTTTGTTTAATTTCATTTTCACAGCCAGGAAAAACAGGCACCTCTTCCATGACAAAATTCAAATCTGCTTTCTTTTTTTTGGGCGGCTTATTTTTTAGAAATGTATCACTAGCGGGTATTCTGTAATATTCCCATGTCATATCGGCATTTAATTGAATCATACGACCATCAACACTTGTAAACAACTGACCAAAAGATAAATATGGAAACAATAAGAAAATAAGTAGGTTTTTCATTTGGAACATATTTTTGTTAAATCTACAAATTTTCTCAAAACAAGTAAACCCACTGGCGTGCGTTTGTGCATAGCAGCAGACAGGTAAAACGCATAACTAAGCTAGCTAAAACATCTAAAATCGGCGTTCAGTAATTGGTGTTCGTTGTTTAAATCCCCTGACGCGCCTGACTTGCTTTCAGGCAGATTTGGAACATTACCTTTCTTCATTCGGTTTTTGATTCAAGAACAAGGAACATCGATTAACGATTTCAGACCTGTTCCTTCGTAAGGTAGATTTGCATTGCGTGACCAACCTTATTAAAATAGAGGCTTGCATAAAAGTTAATACCTTCGCCGTGTGAAAATTCAAGTGATTTGTATGGGCAAAACACAGCACAGCGCTTTGCGCCAGTGGTTGCCCGAATACACCCAACGCCTTGCGCACTACTGCAAATTTGAGTGGACGGAACTCCCCGAGCTAAAAAACACCAAAAACCTTCGGCAAGAAGTGCAAAAAGAAGAAGAAGGAAAAGTACTATTGAAACAGCTAATACCTTCTGACATTGTTGTGCTTTTTGACGAAAAGGGAATGTCGCATACCTCAAAAGACTTTGCGGGTTTTCTGCAAAAGCGCATGAATGCCGGCACCAAAAATTTAGTTTTTGTAATTGGCGGACCGTTTGGATTTTCACAGCAGTTATACCAACGTGCGCAGTACAAAATTTCATTATCTGCCATGACGTTTTCGCACCAAATGGTGCGTATTTTTGTGGCAGAGCAACTCTACCGTGCGTTTTCTATTCTCAATAACGAACCCTATCATCACGAATGAAAAAACTCATTTTTGCCACACACAACGCTAACAAAGTAAAGGAAGTAAAAGCAGTGTTCACTTCTCACCAGGTGTTGAGTTTAGCCGAATTGGACTACCACGAAGACATAGCCGAAACCGAAACTACTTTTGTGGGTAATGCCCTGCTCAAAGCACGACATGTTTTTGAGGTGTTTAAAACCCCGGTTTTTGCTGATGATAGTGGCTTGGAAGTGTTTGCATTGGATGGAGCACCGGGAATCTATTCGGCACGGTATGCAGGGGAAGAAAAAAATCACACCAAAAACAATGAAAAACTACTACGTGCCCTTGAAAATGAAACGCATCGCGAAGCGCAATTCAAAACGGTAATTGCCTATAAAGACTCCACAACAGAACTGACTTTTGAGGGCGTTATAAAAGGAACGATTGCACACGGGTGTAGCGGTACAGGAGGATTTGGTTATGATCCCCTTTTTATTCCTGAAGGATACGATAAAACCTTTGGCGAGCTCCCACGAGAAGTAAAACTTCAATTAAGCCATCGTAGCCGTGCCATTGCGAAGCTTTATGAGCACTTAAAATCCATAACATAATGTTAATTTTGAGGCAAAACATTGCAGACCCAAACAGAATGCACGTAGTTTGTAATACGATATGAGTATACGTTTTACGCAAATTATTTTCTTGGTGTGTTGCTGTGCCACATCTTTTGGGCAAGAGGTGATTGGTTTTGTGGAACGTTCCGCCGATCAAAAGCCCATACCCACCGTGCACATCATCAACCTGAACAAGGTAACTATGGCTATTACCAACAAAGAGGGGAAATTTGTCATAGATGCCGAGGTTAACGATACGTTGTATATGTCATATTTAGGTTATAAATCTATAAAAGTGCGGGTATCGAATGACCTTATTAAATACCCCAACACCCGTTTTCAGCTTACCGAACTGGCACTTGCGTTGGAAGAAGTTGTCGTTAGACCTTATCAACTTACGGGATACTTAGATATTGACGCTCGAAATGTTCCCATAAATCGCAACCGAAGGTATAATATCCCAGGGCTTCCTACGGGGGGCTACGAGGCTAAGCGACAATTTCCTGGTACAGACATGAACATATTTCAAGCGATAAACAACCCTGCCGATTTCCTCTATGGGATATTTGGTAAACGCCCACGGCAAATGATAAAACTCAAAAAAGTTCGTGCCAACAACGAACTACGTGATTTGCTCGCTGTGAAATACGATCGAAAAACACTGGAAGAGTTGCTGCAACTTGACCGTGTGGATATTGATGAAATCCTTAGAAAATGTAGTTTTTCGGATAGTTTTATCAAAAACGCCAACGACCTTCAAATTCTTGAAGCGATAAGTGGGTGTTACGAAGAGTATAAAGTCCTTAATCGTTAGTAGAAATCCGCAAAATCTCTACCTTTGCATTTTGAAATCATATGCTACTAAATAAACTCAGTGCCATTTCTCCGGTTGACGGACGTTACCGCGCCAAAACCAAATCGTTAAGCCCGTATTTTTCAGAATTTGGATTGATTCAATACCGCGTCCGCGTAGAAGTTGAATATTTTATTGCGCTGTGTGAAATTCCATTACCGCAACTTGAGCATTTTCCTACTTCACTTTTTGAAGAATTACGTAGTGTATATCGGCACTTTACCCCGGAGCAGGCACAAGCGATAAAGGAAATTGAAAAGGTTACCAACCACGATGTAAAAGCCGTTGAGTACTTTTTAAAACAACTTTTTGACGACTTAAACATTAGCGAATACAAAGAGTTTATCCATTTTGGGTTGACTTCGCCAGACATCAACAATACCGCCATTCCGCTTTCCGTAAAAGAAGCCCACGAGAATGT
>CAZSSZ010000062.1:0-8156 GCA_964609755.1 uncultured Flavobacteriaceae bacterium
TTGTGCAAGAGCGCAATCCACTTCGTGAACAATGGGACGGATACCGTCTTGGCGTGAAGGGCGCAAAGGAACGATTGGGGTTTGAACACGTATATTTCAACACCGATTTTGCCAATTTCAAGACAAGCTTTGATGCCTTTGACCGTGTCTTGTTTTTTGATTTTGAAAACGATGTACGTGACGATGATAACAACGATGCGGATTTGTATTCCCTAATCGAAAGCTTTAAAAGCAAAGCCAAGTATACCGCTGATTTTTCTGCTTCGCGAATGTCCTTATACCGCTACATTACCACTTCAGATGCGCAAAGTTCTGCCAACGTTGCCCAAATTCTTGACCGTTCGCTGCGGCGTGATGCCGATTTGGCAAAAGACCCCCTTTTAACAGGGTATCAAAAGGCAATTAACGAACGCCAACGCACCGAATTAAAACAACAAATGCAGGCGCAATTGAGCAATTTGGATACGGAAACCTTGGGTATGATTATGGACGAATTGCGTGAAATCAAACAACCCGAAGAGGTGGAGTTGCTCAAAAAAGCCGTTTATATTTCAGCTGTGGGGCAAGTGGAAGTGATGAAAGCCATGCGCCCCAATATGTCGGAGCGTGAAATTCAAGGCATTCATGAGTTTGTATTCAAAAAATACGGTGCCGAGTACGAAGGCTATCCCTCTATTGTAGGCGGTGGACATAACGGTTGTGTATTGCATTACATCACTAATGACAAGCCCAAAGTTGGCAAAGATTTGGTGCTTATGGATTTGGGTGCCGAGTACCACAATTACACCGCCGATGTAACCCGAACCATTCCTGCCAATGGGACCTTTACCGAAGAACAACGTGCTATTTATGATATCGTGTATGAGGCTCAAGAAGCAGGCATAGCTGCTTCTGTTGTAGGGGCAACAATGCGTGCACCACATTACGCAGCAGTTGCGGTTATTGAAAAGGGGTTAAAGGCATTGGGGATTATTCAAGACGCTTCAGAAGTTAGACGCTATTTTCCACACGGCACTTCACACTATTTGGGATTGGACGTTCACGATGCAGGTACTTATCAACCTTTTAGGCATAATACGTTAATCACAGTAGAACCCGGAATTTACATTCCTGAAAACAGCTCATGCGACCCCAAATGGTGGGGTATAGCCGTGCGTATTGAAGATGATATTTTGATTACCAATGAAGGTCCTGTAAATATGTCGGCTTATGCACCCCGAACGGCAGATGCCATTGAGGAAATGATGCAGCAGCCTAGCGTTTTGGATGATTTTCTACTTCCTGAATTAAGCGCGTTGGAGTAGGTACTCCTTAAAGGCTTCATACCCTTTTAACGAAGTTTTCTCTGGGGTTTTATCCAAAATATGCTGGATTTGCGGTGGAATATCTAGGGTAACACCCAAGGTTTCCTCAACCGAATCGCGGAATTTAATGGGGTGTGCAGTTTCTAAGAATACACCATACGCATTTGGATTTTCTTGCATGTACTCTTGCAATCCCAAGTAGCCTACAGCGCCGTGAGGGTCGGCAATGTAGTTGTACTTTTCGTGTAGTGCCTTTAATGCCAATCGGGTTTCATCATCGTTAAATGCGTAGGATGAAAACTGTTGTTTCAGCGCATCAAAATCGTTGTCAAATAGGTTTTGAATACGAATAAAATTGGATGGATTTCCCACGTCCATAGCGTTGGAAATGGTCTGCTTAGAAGGTAGGGGAGAATATTTTTGCGTTCGGAGATAGCGCGGTACGGTATCGTTACTATTGGTACTTGCTACAAAATGATGCACAGGAAGCCCTAACTGCTTGGCAACAATGCCCGCACAGATATTTCCAAAATTTCCACTGGGAACAGAAAACACCAAATCCTTGTCAAAGCCCTTTTGAAGCAGTTGTTGATAGGCAAAGAAAAAGTAAAACGATTGCGGTATCCAGCGTGCTACATTAATCGAATTGGCAGAAGTAAGGTTGTAGACCTTATTTAAATCATCATCCAAAAAGGCGGTTTTTACCATTTCTTGACAGTCGTCAAAAACACCATCTACTTCAACAGCTTTGATGTTATTCCCATTTGTGGTGAGTTGCAACTCTTGGATTTTACTCACTTTCCCTTTGGGGTACAAAATGATTACTTCAGTGCCTTCGATGCCTAGAAACCCGGAGGCTACAGCACCACCTGTGTCGCCCGAAGTGGCGACCAAAACGGTAACTTTCTTGGGGTTTTGTTCGTTAAAATAGCCAATGCTACGCGCCATAAACCGCCCACCAACATCTTTAAATGCCATGGTTGGACCGTGAAATAATTCTAGTGTTGCCAAGTTATCGCCCAAGGAAACTACTGGAAAATCAAAACAAAGGGTGTCGGCTACAATTTGCTCTAAGCGCGCTTCTGGAATAGAGTCGCCCACAAACTGCCGCATCACTTCCACGCCAATCTCCACAGGGGATTTTTCGGCTAAATGCTTTAAAAAATCGTCAGAAAGGCGTTGAATATTTTTTGGGAAATACAGCCCTCTATCGGGGGCTAACCCTCGAATAACGGCTTCTGAAAATGTTGCGGTATTGCTATTGTCGTTTAGGCTGTAATATCTCATGCTAAATCTTCTAAAACGCTAACGCCTGTTTGTTTTACGGGACTCACGTGTATTTCAAAAGGAATATCTGTCTTTTCGTACACCTCTTGCATGGCTTGCGCCACTCTGTTGGCGGTTGTCATGCCTCGTGAGAGGGCAAACACAGAGGGACCGGAACCTGAAATCCCAGAGCCCAATGCCCCAGCTGCTTTGCATGCAGCTTTGAGTTTTGCAAAATGCGGGATAAGAATTGCTCGTGAGGGTTCTACAATTTCGTCTACCAATGCACGACTAAGTAAATCGTAATCTTCTTCGTATAAACTGGATACCAACGCGCCCACATTTGCCCATTGCTGTATGGCTTTTTCAAGAGATACGCGTTGCTTTAGTACGGCACGTGCGTCAGCGGTTTTTACTTCAATCTTTGGATGGATTACTGTGGCTGCAAGTTCTAGCGGTGTGGGGAGTTTACATACGTCAAGGGGGTTGGTGTCTCGAACAAGCGTAAAACCACCCAATAGGGCAGGTGCCACATTATCGGCGTGCGCACTTCCACAAGCTAATCGTTCGCCCTCCATAGCAAAAGGGACGAGCTCTGATGGCGTGAATGGGCTTCCCAGCAGATAGTTAATTCCGGCAACGGTACCTGCGGCACTTGCTGCAGAACTTCCAATACCACTTCCAGGTTTAATGTTTTTTTCGATTTTTATTTCGAATCCGAGTTGCGGATTGTGTGCTTCTAAAAGTGCAAGTCCTGCCACACCGGCTACGTTTTTTTTCGCCTCCAAGGGCAAATCTTGTCCTTTTATTGATGTGATATGAATACCCGCTTTTTCGCTACGGCGGATTTCCATGAGGTCACCAATGTTTTCAAGGCAAAGCCCCAAAACATCAAACCCACACGAGATATTGGCAATACTTGCCGGAGCAAATAACCGAACGCCTTGTAAATTAGCTTTTTCCAATTCGAATGATATCTGCAAAAATTCCTGATGCGGTTACTGCTGCGCCTGCGCCTGCTCCCTTCACAATAAGGGGTTGTTGTGCATAGCGGTCGGTGTAGAACAATACAATATTGTCACTTCCTTCAAGGTTGTAAAAATCATGCCCTTCGGGAATTTGTTTCAGACCTACAGAAGCCTTTCCGTTCTCGAAAGAGGCTACATATTTTAAGCGAGAATTCTCTTTTTTAGCAGCATTATAAAGCGCTTCAAAGTGTGTGCTATGAGTATCTAAACTATCCAAAAAGGCTTCATTGGTTTTGGTGTCTAAACACGCTTTTGGTAAAAATGGTTCGTTTTCAATATCAGAAAGTTCAAGGGCATAACCACTTTCTCTAGCTAAGATTAAAATCTTACGCGCCACATCAATTCCACTCAAATCAATTTTTGGATCGGGTTCGGTGTAGCCCTCTTGCATGGCTTGTTCCACCACCTTGCGGAATGTGGTTTTATCATCAAAAGAATTGAAAACAAAATTCAAACTTCCTGAAAGTACGGCTTGAATGCTGCGCACACGGTCACCCGATGCGATAAGGTGATTTAACGTATCAATAATTGGTAAGCCCGCACCAACATTGGTCTCAAACAAGAAAGGCGCGTTGTATTTGCGCGATAACTTCTTTAGGTTTTGATAATTTACCAATTCGTCGGCACAAGCAATTTTGTTACAGGTAACTACGCCGATATTGTTTTTGAGGTAGTTTGCATAAGTACCTGCAATTTCGGCATTGGCGGTGTTGTCCACAAAAATGGCGTTACGCATATTCATGTCTTTTGTCTTTTCAAAAAACACTTCTTTATTTGCTGTTTCGCCCGCTTCTAATAAGGTTTTCCATTGGGTTAAATCAATACCTTTTGGATCAAAAATCATTTTACGAGAATTGGAAATTCCTACAACACTTAGGTTTAGTTTAAAGTGTTCTTTTAGGAATTCGCGTTGTTGTTCCACTTGTTCCAAAAACTTACTTCCCACATTTCCAATACCGGTAACAAATAGGTGCAGTTTTTTGATTTGTTCTTCAAAAAAGGCTTCATGCAAAGTGTTTAACGCCTTTTTGATGTCGTTGCTGTCAATTACCGCAGTGATATTTTTCTCAGAAGCCCCTTGTGCTATCGCCTTTACATTCACATTATTATTCCCCAAAGCACGGAACATATTTCCGCTTATTCCTTGGTGGTTTTTCATATTCTCACCCACTAGTGCAACAATCGAAAGATCTTTCTCTACACGGATAGGGTGGATTTTGTGGGTTTCAATGTCCAGTGCAAAAGCTTCGTTTATGGTTTGTTCGGCAAAATCAGCTTTGGCAGCTTCAATTCCCAAACAAATAGAGTGCTCCGATGAGGCTTGCGTAATCATAATCACATTGATATGATGCTGTGCCAACACGGTAAGCAATTTTTGTGAATAGCCCGGAACGCCAATCATGCCACTTCCTTCTAGGGTAAGCAGCGCAATATCATTGATGTGACTAATCCCACGCACAACGGTATCCGCTTCGGTAGTATTTGTGATAAGTGTACCCGCATCTTCGGGTTTAAAGGTGTTTTTAATGTATACGGGGATATTCTTCTCCGTTATGGGCTGTAGGGTAGGCGGATAAATAACTTTTGCGCCAAAATGCGAAAGCTCCATCGCTTCTTGGTAGGAGATTTCCGGAATGGCTTTGGCTTGTTTTACAATCGCCGGATGCGCGGTGTACATACCACTGACATCTGTCCAAATTTCTAAAAATTCAGCACCAACAGCACAAGCAATGATAGAAGCTGTAAGGTCAGAACCGCCACGACCAAGTGTGGTTACCACGCCTTCGCTGTTTTTGGATACAAAGCCCGGAAGCACAACGACTTTATGCGTATTTTCTTTAAAGAAATTTGTAATGTTTTTGTTTGAGCTGGTGTAATCTACAAGGGTTCTGCCTAACGATTGCGTTGTAACGATGAGGTCTTGCGCATTTTTAGCTACGGCATCTAGCCCAGACGCTTGAGCAGCATGTGCAATAATGGCGTGTGATAGTAGCTCGCCAAAGCTGAGGAGTGTATCTAGGGTTTTAGGGGATAGTTCACGAATCATATAAACCCCGTCCAAAATAGTTTCCAGTTGATTGAGCATTTGTTTGGTAGTACTCAATACGCCGCTTTGTTTGGCAATAGGAATAAGCTCTTGGACCAAATCAATATGACGCGCTTCAACTTCTTTAATTTTTTCAGTATACAAAGTGTCACCACTAGCAGCTTGTTCGCCTAATTGATGAAGCGCATCTGTAACGCCTCCTAGTGCAGAAACCACCACAGCCATGGGTTTGTCTTGTTGTGTTAATATGTGTAGCACTTGTCTGATTTGTGACGCGCTTGCAACAGAAGTGCCACCAAATTTTAAAACTATCATCTCTATTGGTTCTGAAAAAACGATACAAAAATAACCGATTTATATCCAATTCTATGGTATTCTTCCCTTTTTTTGTTTTTGCTTTTTGAGATTGGAATGTTGAGTGTTGTTTCGTATTGAAAAACAACATCCCAAGAAAACTAGCAAGATTGTAGAGTTTTTACGAAATTTGAAAAAAAATTGAAGACCAACGCGACACATACAGACGCCAATGTATTAACCCTCAAGGGCTTTGTTGATATGCCCATTCCTGAGGGTATAGACCTAGTAGCTGAAATCAAGAGGTTAAAACTAGAAAAGAACGCCGTTCTTTTAGCACATTACTATCAGGAGGATGCCATTCAGGATTTGGCGGACTTCCTTGGTGACAGTTTGTATTTGGCAAAGGCAGCTGCAACCGTTGATGCTGATGTGATTGTTTTTGCTGGAGTTCATTTTATGGCCGAAACAGCTAAAATTATAAATCCTACCAAAAAGGTTTTGCTACCAGATTTAAAAGCTGGCTGTTCACTTGCAGATTCTTGTCCTCCCAACGATTTTGCAGCCTTTAAAGCAAAACATCCAAATGCCATTGTGGTTACCTACATCAACTGCTCAGCAGAGATTAAGGCACTGAGCGACATTGTGTGTACTTCAAGCAATGCGGTTCGTGTAATCGAGAGTATTCCTAAAGCGCAGCCCATTATTTTTGCACCCGATAAAAATTTGGGGCGTTATTTGATTAAAGAAACGGGTAGGGATATGATTTTGTGGGAGGGTTCTTGTATTGTGCATGAAGCCTTTTCATTTGATAAAATTGTACAATTGGCACAAGAATATCCTAAAGCGAAATTTATTGCACACCCCGAAAGTGAATCGCAAGTACTTGATATTGCGCATTATGTAGGGAGCACTTCGGGCTTGTTGAATTTTGTACAGCAAGACGATGCTCAAGAATTTATTGTAGCCACCGAAGCCGGCATTTTGCATGAAATGAAAAAGCGTGCTCCACATAAAACCTTTATTCCCGCTCCTGTATCTGACGATACCTGTGCTTGCAGTGAATGTGCTTTTATGAAACTCAATACCCTTGAGAAATTATACAATTGTTTGGTATATGAACTTCCTGAAATCAAGCTAAACAAAGCTCTAATGGATGCTGCAAAAGCACCCATCGACCGTATGTTAGAAATATCCTGATATGCACGCAGATGTTTTGGTTATTGGAACGGGAATAGCAGGGCTTAGCTATGCAGTTCGTTTGGGGCAATTGCGTCCCGAAAAGCAGATTGTCATGATTTCAAAACGTGATCTGTTAGAAAGCAACACCAAATATGCACAAGGTGGAATTGCGGTGGTTTCCGATTTTATAAAAGATTCTTATGAGGACCATGTTCGTGACACCCTTCAGGCAAGCGCCCATACCTCAAACCCCAAAGTAGTTGATTTTGTGGTACGTGAAGGGCCCAAATGTGTACACGAACTTATGGATTGGGGTGCCCAATTTGATAAAAACGGTAACGATTTACATCTTGGCAAAGAAGGCGGACATTCTGCAGAACGCATTGTACATCACAAAGACATGTCTGGATTGCATATTCAGCGGGCGTTGATTGCAAAGGCACGGTCTCTTAAAAACATCACTTTTTTTGAAAATCACTCACTTGTTGACCTTATTACAGATCACCATATTGCTGATGCTGCTCACGGGCGTTGCTATGGTGCTTATGTGATTTCAAAAGCGGATGAAGAAATTATTAAAATTACGGCTAAACTCACTGTACTTTCTACAGGTGGAGCAGGGCAAGTGTATGCGCATACGACCAACCCAAGTGCTGCAACAGGCGATGGTTTAGGTGCTGCCTACCGCGCTAAAGTGCATATCGAAAACCTTCACTTTGTGCAGTTTCACCCCACAGCTCTTTTTCCAAAAGTGAATGGAAATACATTTTTGATTACAGAAGCAATTCGTGGTGCTGGTGCCATTTTGCGAAATCATAAAGGAGAAGCTTTTATGGTCTCATATGACCCTCGAAAAGATTTAGCCCCTCGTGATATTGTTTCTCGTGCCATTCATGCTGAAATGGAAAAACATGGTACATCTCACGTGTATCTAGATGCATCACACATCGACCCACAAAAACTACAGCAGCAATTTCCTACCATATTGTCAAACTGCCAGAAAATAGGTATTGATATTCGTAAAGACTATATCCC
>CAZSSZ010000063.1:0-8131 GCA_964609755.1 uncultured Flavobacteriaceae bacterium
CTTATCTCAGAAAAAGCGCAGGGCGTTTTACGAACAGCAGTTGGGAACTACGCAAGAGGTGCTTTTTGAGTCAGAAAATAAAAATGGGTATATCCACGGATTTACACCCAATTACGTAAAAGTAAAAACATTTTGGGATCCATCGCTTTGTAACACTATACAAAAAGTAGCACTTACCCAAATCGCCGACGATGGCTTGATGGAATTTCGTATTGCAACAAAAAAAGAAGGCAGGGTTGCCTAGATGCGAACACCAATAGGTAGCATGCTGCGGTAACGTTTATTTCTACGAATAAAACGCACAATTTCAGGGCTTGTAGGCATTACGCTAATGTTGCGTTCTGCGATAATTGAAAGCACTTCTTTGATAAAAGCATCACTGAAATCGTTTGAACAGTTTTCCTTTGGGACTACCAATTTGGTAAGAAAAATTTTACGCTCTTGTTGGGCATATTCAATTTTGGCAAGTTCTCCTTCAACTTCAGTTTCAAACTGACGTAAGAAAGAGTTATCAATTACGTTAATTTTTTCCATAAAATTCGGCTAGTTGGCAAATTTACAAAAAAATATGTACATTGAGGCTGCAATGAAAAAGATACAACCCATACATGTGTATATGATGCCGGGCATGGCTGCTAATGTCAAAATATTTGATTTTATACAATTGGGAAACGCTTTTGAAATTCACCTACTTTCCTGGCTTATGCCAATAAAGGGAGAGTCCCTGATTGATTATGCTGCGCGGATGTGTGAAAAAGTGAATCATCAAAATCCTGTTTTGATTGGTGTTTCTTTTGGTGGGATTTTAGTGCAAGAAATGTCAAAAATTTTGGCTTGTCGCAAAGTGATTATCATATCAAGTGTACGCACGCACACAGAATTTCCCATTCACATGCGCATTACTCGTAAGACTAAAGCCTATCGTTTTTTTCCAACGCAGTGGGTTGATAATATTGAAGATTTTATTGGTTTTATGTTTGGACCTTCTGTTCGGAAACGCATGGATTTAAATAAAAAATATTTGTCTGTACGCGAGCCTCAATATTTAGATTGGGCATTAGAAACTTTTTTTAACTGGGAACAAGAAGATCCTTTGCCCAATGTTGTCCATATTCATGGAACTTACGATTTGGTATTCCCTGTTTTTTATCTAAAAAATTACATTCCTGTACTTAAAGGAACCCACGTGATGGTAGTGTTACGCCCCTTGTGGTTTAATCAGCATTTGCCTAAAATCATATTGCACAATTGGCAAGGCGAAAAGCATTAAATCTTCTTTAGCTGTTGTTGCATAAGCTTGATTTGCTCTGTGAGCATGCCTTGTTTGTCAAGTTTTTTGGCTTCGTTAAGAAGTATAGTTGCTTCACGCTTACGGCGTTTTTGCATCACAATTCCTGCTAAACTCAATTTTGCCATGGCCAAATCATGCTTCATGTTTAACCCCAATGAAATGGCTTTTTTAAAGTGTCGTTCCGCTTTTGTGAGATTTTTTTGAGATTCTATTACACCGTGCAAAAAGAAGTAGTAGCCTTGCTGCTTGGGTGTTAAGGCGATTTGTGGATTTTTTATGCGTTGCAACCAGCGCATGGTTCCTTCAAAATCTTGTTTACGTAGTCGTAGAAATGAGAGTAATATCAATTCATTTTTAAAATAGAGAAAAACGAATATGCCTGCTAAGAAAATGAAGGCAATGCCATTTCCAATGTTAGACTCCATAAATTGATAAACGGCATATGCTAGAGTGACTATCGCTAGAACGATTTTTATAAATTTCGGGAACATAGATAATTTTTGTGCTACAAATTTACATATTTATACGTTAGCGTTGTTTGGTCTTGACAAGAGTTGTTGTATATTTGCACCCGATTTAAGTAAGATACGATGAAAAGAACGTTTCAACCCTCAAAAAGAAAACGCCGAAACAAACACGGATTCATGGAGCGCATGTCCTCTGCAGCTGGTCGTAAAGTATTGGCCTCACGCCGTGCTAAAGGACGTAAAAAACTTTCTGTTTCATCCGAACCTCGTCACAAAAAATAAGTGAATAATTCGTTGAAAACATCAAGGTGTTACTTTATTAGTAGCACCTTTTTTTTGTATATCTTCGAAACAATTTTGACTAAACCATAGCTAAGATTTATGCCAAAAAGAAAAGACCTAAACAGTATCCTTATCATTGGCTCAGGACCTATTATTATTGGTCAAGCCTGCGAATTTGATTACTCTGGTTCGCAATCGTTACGTTCACTCCGTGAAGATGGAATTGAAACCATTCTGATTAATTCCAATCCGGCAACCATCATGACAGACCCTTCTATGGCTGACCATGTCTATTTGTTGCCACTTACTACAAAATCCATCGTTAAAATTCTTAAAGAGCACCCGCAAATTGATGCGGTGTTGCCTACAATGGGTGGACAAACAGCCCTAAACCTATGTATTGAAGCTGATGAAAAAGGTATTTGGGAAGATTTTGGTGTAAAACTTATTGGTGTAAACATTGACGCGATAAACATTACCGAGGATAGAGAAAAGTTCCGTGAGCTCATGGAAAAAATTGATGTCCCTATGGCGCCACAAGCTACTGCAACCTCGTTCTTAAAAGGAAAAGAAATTGCCCAGCAGTTTGGTTTTCCCCTTTGTATTCGTGCTTCGTATACCTTAGGTGGTGCTGGTGCAGCTATTGTTTACAAAGAAGAAGACTTTGATGAGTTGATGCGTCGTGGATTAGAAATTTCACCTATTCATGAGGTGATGATTGACAAAGCCATGATGGGCTGGAAAGAATACGAATTAGAGCTTTTGCGCGATAATAATGACAATGTTGTTATTATCTGTTCCATTGAAAACATGGATCCCATGGGGATTCACACGGGCGACTCTATCACTGTAGCACCCGCTATGACACTTTCGGATAGAACGTATCAAAAAATGCGCGATATGGCCATCAAAATGATGCGTAGCATTGGAGATTTCGCCGGTGGCTGTAACGTGCAATTTGCTGTTAGCCCCGATGAAAAAGAGGATATTATTGCTATTGAAATCAATCCGCGAGTATCGCGTTCTTCAGCATTGGCAAGTAAAGCAACAGGTTACCCTATTGCAAAAGTAGCTTCCAAATTAGCAATAGGTTATACACTCGATGAGTTGGATAATCAGATTACAAAGTCCACTTCAGCATTGTTTGAACCCACCTTGGACTATGTTATCGTTAAAATTCCACGTTGGAACTTTGATAAATTCGAAGGCTCTGACCGCACTTTAGGACTTCAGATGAAAGCTGTAGGCGAGGTAATGGGTATCGGACGTTCGTTTCAAGAGGCGCTGCACAAAGCCACACAATCGCTAGAAATTAAGCGCAACGGGCTTGGCGCAGATGGGAAAGGATATAACGATTACAACACCATTATTGATAAACTAACACACGCTTCTTGGGATAGGGTATTTGTGATTTACGATGCGATTGCCATGGGTATTCCGCTAAGTAAAATCTACGATATCACCAAAATTGACATGTGGTACCTCAAGCAGTACGAGGAGTTATTCCATTTGGAGAAAGAAATCTCTACCTACACCATTGACAGTATAGAAAAAGAATTGCTATTGGAAGCCAAACAAAAAGGGTATGGCGACCGCCAAATTGCGCATATGTTGGGTTGTTTGGAAAGTCAAGTATACAACAAACGTGATGAGTTAAACATTCATCGTGTATACAAGTTGGTAGATACTTGTGCAGCCGAGTTTACCGCAAAAACACCCTATTACTACTCAACCTTTGAGAGTACCATGGAAACTGCTGAGGGAGTCGTTTCTGTACACAACGAAAGTGTGGTTACTGACCGCAAGAAAATTGTAGTTCTTGGTTCGGGTCCTAACCGCATTGGACAGGGTATTGAGTTTGATTATTGCTGTGTGCACGGTGTTTTGGCAGCTAGTGAAGCGGGCTATGAAACCATTATGATTAACTGTAATCCTGAAACGGTGTCTACCGATTTTGATACGGCAGATAAACTCTATTTTGAACCTGTTTTCTGGGAACATATTTACGATATCATTCGTCACGAAAAACCAGAAGGAGTCATCGTGCAGTTAGGAGGTCAAACAGCACTTAAACTTGCTGAAAAGTTAGACCGATACGGAATCAAAATTATGGGAACAAGCTTCAAGTCGTTAGATTTAGCTGAAGACCGTGGAAGTTTCTCAACACTGCTAAAAGAAAATAACATCCCTTATCCGGAATTTGGTGTGGCTAAAACCGCAGATGAAGCATTAGAACTTGCCGACAAATTGAGCTTTCCCATTTTGGTAAGACCCTCTTATGTATTGGGTGGTCAGGGAATGAAAATTGTTATCAATAAGGAAGATTTGGTAAAGCATGTGGTGGATTTATTGCATAAAATTCCAAATAACAAATTGCTTTTAGACCATTATCTAGATGGTGCCATTGAGGCAGAAGCGGATGCCATTTGCGACGGTGAAAATGTGTATATCATTGGAATTATGGAGCACATTGAGCCTTGTGGTATCCATTCGGGTGATTCAAATGCTACCCTGCCGCCATTTAATTTGGGTGATTTTGTGATGCAACAAATCATCGATCATACCAATAAAATTGCACTGGCACTAAATACGGTTGGACTAATCAATATCCAGTTTGCCATCAAAGATGATGTGGTATACATTATCGAAGCCAATCCACGCGCCTCCCGAACCGTTCCGTTTATTGCAAAGGCATATAAAGAGCCCTATGTGAATTACGCTACCAAAGTGATGATTGGCGACAAAAAACTTTCTGATTTTGATTTCAATCCACAGTTGGAAGGCTTTGCCATCAAGCAACCTGTTTTCTCGTTTAACAAATTCCCGAATGTAAACAAGGCACTTGGACCTGAAATGAAAAGTACGGGTGAGAGTATCTTGTTTATTGAGAGTTTGAAGGATGATGAATTCTACGAGCTATACGGTAGAAGGAAGATGTATTTGACAAAATAGATTACGGGAATTCACGTATATTTATTGAAACATTTTTAAATGGAGTGGATTCCTGTTTTTATTGTTGTTATAGCCCTTGTTGTATTTTTTTTCATCATTCAAAAAAACCAATCCAAAGGGGTTTCAAATGAATTTTTAATGCAACTCAACGCACAATTGCGTGATGAAATTCAAGCTATACGCCGCGAAACAGATGCCAACGCTAAGGAAACCCGTGTAGAGTTAGAGCAGAAACTCAACAATATTACTAAGGGAATCAGCGATTATCAGCGTTCCTCAAATCAATCTATTACACAACAATTTGCGGAATCTAAAAAGGCTATAACCGATGTTACCAAAGCCCTTTCCGAAATTAAAGGCACCAACGAACAGGTGTTGAGTTTTGCCAATCAGATGAAAACCCTTGAGAAAATTCTAGGCAATTCCAAGCAGCGTGGTATTTTGGGTGAAATCCAGTTGGAAAACCTTTTGGCAAATGTACTACCACCCGAACTTTTTCAGATGCAATATGCCTTTGCCAGTGGAGAGGTGGTAGACGCCATTGTAAAAGTGGGGGATTTTATTATTCCTATTGATGCTAAATTCTCTTTGGACAATTACAATAAAATGGTGGAGAGTAGCGATGCAGAAGCCATTAAATCGTTGGAGCAATTGTTTAAGGGGGACATTAAAAGACGCATAGACGAAACGTCAAAATACATTCGTCCAAACGAGACCACCACAGACTATGCCTATATGTTTATTCCTGCCGATGGCTTGTACCAAGATTTGCTTAACAGTAGGGTAGGAACACTGCAAATAAACTCTCGTGATTTGGTGTCTTATGCCTATGAAAAAAAGGTCATGATTGTATCGCCTATGAGTTTGTTTCCCATGCTGCAAATCACAGTAAAGGCATTGCATAATCTTAAAATTGAGAATTCCATTCAAGATATTTTAAAGAATGTAGACAAGCTTTCGTCCCATCTCAATGCCTTTGAAGATGTGCACATCCGCTTGGGCAAATCTATTGGAACAGTCGTTAACCAATACAACGCTTCGGCAAAAGAATTTAAAAAGATTGACAAAGATATTGTTCGTCTGTCGGGAGAGGAAAACGCATTAGACTATCAGCTAGATTTGTTGGAACGCCCCACGCAAGACGAGTAATGCTTCTGGGTTTTATCTGCATCATTCACTTCTAACCAATACCCGTTCGGGTCTTGAAAATAAAGTTGTTTAATGCCGTCCTTGCGTATATGTATTTTGCTTTTTTTTCCTAGCCAATCAAAATAGGGTAGGTGTAGTGCGGATAAATGTGAAGCAAATGAATGGATGTTTTTTGTGGAAAATGCAAAATGGACTTCCTTCACAACCTGAACAGTTGCTTCAGGTCTTGGAATGAGATGAAGTTCCTTACTCTCGTTTAATGACAACCATCGTGTTTTGGAGTTCGATGCCGTATTTTCAATTTCGTCAAAGCCAAATACTTTTTGGTAAAAAGCAATCGATTCATTGACGTCTTTCACGGCAAGTGCGATGTGGTTAAACTGGAAACCTTGCATAAAAGCTTAGGCAAATTGCAAACGTTGTGCGGCAAAACGATAGCCAAACAACAGTACTGCGCTAAAGAACAAATCACCCAAAATGGAGTTGATAAAAAACGGAGTAGCAAGCGTAAAGCAAGTAGCTAGTCCTTCGGCGGTAAGGGGATAATGCAATATCCAAACCCCTAGATTTGTAAGTACAAAAAACACCAAGCTGCTAAGCAATACCGTGCCAATGTTCATTTTCTTAAAGACCATTCCTAAGGCGGTAATGGCTAAAAAAGAAAGATACACCACAGGGGTTATCATCGAAAAACCGAGAAACAAGTCGGTAACGACCATTGCCAAAAGTGGCATAAGCACTGCCAAGTGTTTGCGGCTAAAAAATGTACCTGCAAAAAGGGCTGTGGCTGTTATGGGTGCTACATTGGGTGGATGAGGTAACAAACGCACCAAAACAGCGATCAAAACAAAACTAAATAAAACGGTTTCTTTCTTGCTAAAAGTCATGGAAACAAAGGTATATCTTTTTTTGTTGTTTGCCTATACTCACAAAAAGAAAGACGTACTTTTGTGTCAGCTTTTAGGTTTTTCTATACCAGAAAATGAAAAGGGAAAAAGGTGTGATGCCTTTGCTGTTCCCGCAACTGTAAGTGCTACTTTACGCAATTCTTTAAGCCACTGTGCGCTCAGGCGTATGGGAAGGCAATTGCGAAGCACAAGCCAGGAGACCTGCCTGAGAGATTCAAGCTGCTATTGCTCGGGATAAGCAACAACAGTTCATTTTTTTATGCTACTATGAAGTATTTTTTTGCACTAATGTTGTGTGCAAGCGCGATTCATGCACAAGAGCTTTTGGATGAGGTCGTCGTTTCGGACACACGTATTCCTAAATCGAGAAAAAATAGCGGCAAAGCCGTAGTGAAAATAACGGCAAAAGACATTGCTAAAAATCAAGGGTTAAATCTTGCACAACTTTTGAATCAATATGCAGGGATTTATATTTCGGGGGCACAGATGCATCCCGGGCAAAATTTATCATATAACATTCGTGGCGGGAATAACCGCCAAGTTTTGGTACGCATAGACGGTGTTTTGGTTAGCGACCCTTCGCAAATCGAGTCCGAATTCGATTTACGCCTTCTTGCTTTAGATCAAATTGAATCCATTGAGGTGGTAAAGGGAGCTGCAAGTAGTTTGTATGGCAGTGGCGCAGCAACCGCTGTGATTGACATCACCACCAAAAATAACGCAACCGAAAAAACAAGTTTGACCCTTATGCAAGAATGGGGTACGCAAAACACCCACAGCCAAAAATTAGGTTCGCTTTCCAACACGCAACGACAGTTTTTACAACTCCAGCGTAGTGTTACCAAAATTGGACTTAGCGCTTCGGTAAGCCGATTTACTTCGGATGGAATGTCATCGGTGGTAGGTATTGAAGACGATGCGGTGGAAAAAGAAAATATTCAATTCAGTGCCAAAAGCCAATACGAAGGTTCGTGGGCTTGGGCAGCTTTTTATCAGCGCGATGTCGTGGATTCGGACTATGATGCAACCTATCCCACGTATGCCGATGCACCCAATAGTTTTGTGAGTAACCAACAACGTAT
>CAZSSZ010000064.1:0-8119 GCA_964609755.1 uncultured Flavobacteriaceae bacterium
TGAAAGACCGGAACAGAACCTTCTGGAACAAGCGAAAAGGCATATCCAAACAATCGTCCTGCCACATAATGCATGGCGTTTGTGAGTTTGTCCATTTGCAAGTATTGCTTTACCTCGTCTGAGTCTAAATCATATTTTGCTTTACGCACTTTTTCAGCATAAAAACGATAATCCCAAGGTTCAATGGTAATGTTATCGCCGTTAGCATCGGCAACGGCTTGCATATCAGCTACTTCCTCTGCCACGCGGGCAATGGCTGCCGGCCAAACGGCCTCCATAAGTGCCAATGCATTTTCTGGATTTTTTGCCATACGGTCTTGCAAGCGCCATTCGGGGTAATTGCTATGCCCAAGCAATTCTACCCGTTCTCGGCGTAATTTTAGCATATCGGCAATGAGTGCCTTGTTATCATATTCATCGTTGTTGTCGCCTCTGGAATAATAGTTTGTCCATACTTTTTTACGCAAATCTCGTTCCGTAGAATAGGTCAAAAACGGATCCATGGAAGAGCGCGTATTCGTTACCGCATACTCCCCTGCTCTGCCTTTGCTTTCGGCAATGCGCGCTGCCGATTTAACAAATGCATCGGGCAAACCACCTAGTTGATTTTCAGACAAATACGTAACATAATTTTCCTCGTCATGAAGTACGTTATTTGAAAATTTGGTGTAAAGCGTTGATAATTCTTTATTGATAGCCGCATAGCGTTCTTTCTTTTCAGCGTCCAAGTTTGCGCCGTTCATCGCAAAACTTTGGTACGTAAGCTCCACTACTCGTTGTTGGTCTGCGGGAAGCGGATTTTTTTTGGCATTTTCATAGACCCTTTTAACACGCTGAAAAAGGGCTTCGTTTTGGGTGATTTTCGACTGGAACTCCGAAAAAAGCGGTGCCAATTCTGTTTGAACTTCTCTAAATTCTGGAGAAGACATATTGCTGCTGAAAATTCCGTAATACGCAAAAGCACGGTCAAGTGGCGCGCCCGAACGCTCCATTTCTTCGATGGTATTTTCAAAAGTGGGCAGCTCAGAGTTGCTGGCAATAGCATCCATTTCCTCCAAGCTAAGCTCCATAGCTTTGAGCATAGCGGGCTTTACGTCTTCGACTTTCATTTTGTCAAAGGCAGGTGTACCCATATAGTCTCCCTCCCAAGGTTTAAGGAGTGTGTTTTTAAATGTGGATCCTGTGCTGCAGGCAAGAAAAAATACCACAGTCAATAAGGCTAAAAGTTGTTTTGATTTCATAACATATTAGTTTTAAGAGTATTGAAAATACTTTTTAAATATACTAAAACAACCAAAACACCTTAGAAAAGCGTTAAAAACATTACTTATTTTACCACTTTTCTGATAATCGATTTCCCCGAATGCGTTCGTATTTCTGCCAAATACACCCCTGACTGCAGACCAGACACATTAAAACGGTTTTGGTTGTTGGCTTGTATTGTTTTTACTTGCTGCCCCGTAACGGCGTAGAGTGAAATTTCGTCCACCAAAGACCCATCTGTGTTTACCACAAGTTGCTGGGTTTTGGTGTCTATAAAAGCGGAAATGTTATTCTGCGCTACCTCGGGGGTACTTAAAAGGGTACTGTGTTCGATGATAAAAAACAACAATTGATTCTTTTCTATGTCGTTCCACTCACCCGCTGAACCAAAATCACCTCCTGGATTAGGCCAATCATTAAGTGCTATAGCCAAAGCATCTTGGTCTCCGCCACTGTTATCAGGCTCGTATTGATCACTTATTATAATACTGTATCCCCAATTTTCATAAAGACCGTTAACAGCACTTCCATCTGATCCACCACTCCAAAATTGGGTTGAAGTACCCGTATTATCGCCATCCCAAATCCAAGTGCCCTCAGTTGAAATATCGTTACCGCCTATCCAAACATAGGAGGCTCCGCCACCGTTCGTGGTATCTGTATCAGGAAGTGATATATCTGCTGCTGCAGAGCTTAGTTGGTTAAAAATCTCGGTGTTCTCGGCAGCATCATCAATTTCGGCGAGTTTGCCACCACGGGCAACAGCGCAGGCTGCAGCATCTAACCAGCTTTTAGCCAACTTGACTACCTCATAGGTACGTCCGTCGTAGTTAAAAGCGTAAATATCGGCACTAGTTGCACATTGTGCCGTTAGGTATTGGAGGTCCAAAAAAAGGATGACCAATACGGCATAGGTAAAAATTTTCATAAGTGTTTGTATTTAAAAGTTTAATTAAAATAGGGACAGGTAACCCCATCCCTTTTCAAATTGTCCTAATCAGCTCTTTTTGACCAGGCTGATGATAAATAAGAGGATTATAGCGCCTAAAAAGGCCGTAATAAGGGAGCCAATAATTCCGCCCCCAAAAGACAAACCAAGAGCTCCAAAAAGCCAGCCGCCTAAAAGTGCTCCTCCAACACCTACTAAAAGATTAATAAGAAGACCGAATCCTTTTCCTTTCATCATTTTTCCAGCAAGGAAACCGGCCACTATACCAACAATGATATACCACAACAAATTAGAGTCCATATAAAACAGATTTAAGGTTAAACAAATTATTGTACTAATGTAGGTAATAATTTAATGATATTATTAATTTTTTCAATTAAAATTTAGAATTCAATACTAAAATAAGATTAAATTTAAAGATGTATTATTATGTATAGTGAATAGATTATGCTATTTCAATCGTTTTGGGCTAGAAATATCTGAAATGTCATAGGTGGCAAGTCCTTTTGTGGTAACCACATAAGCTATGTTTTCACGAAGGATAATATCGCGAGGATTAATATCTGAAATAGTGTGCACTACTTTTGGTTTTTTCTTGTCACTTACATCAAAAATCTTTAGCCCCGAGTCAGCGTCACAAACAAAGACATAATCTTGTTTTATTGCCAATCCGTAAGGAGCATTCATGTTATAGACACTTACCAAATTGGGGATAGCTGCATTTGAAATATCTACTATTTGTAGCTGATTAACCCCTCCAGCACACCACGAGTTAGTGCTTCTAAGAGTAACATAAGCGTAATTATCTTGTGCAACAACTGGGTCACACGCACGAACATGTTCGTATTGTGAAATAAAAGTTGGATTCCCAGCATCTGAAATATCATACATAAACATACCACGCCTTGAACCTATAAAAAGGTATTCATTTAAGCGGTACAAAGTCTCAATGCCCCACCCCACAACAACCGAACTCCATTTTTGTAGTGTGCCATCATCCTTAAATTTAAAGGTTTTGATTTCATTTTCGGTTAGGGCATACAAATAATCATCTACTACCTTAAATCGTGCCACTGAACCTCCTTGACCGCTTATATTTTTCACGTTTTCTACTCCAGATGAATAGAGTCTGTCAGAATAAGGTTCAATTTCAGGTTGACATCTACATGTAACACCATTGTATTCTATGCCCGATATAAAAACTGTTTTGCCCAAACCATCTATGTTAGCTAACTCGCTGTATTCAATCTCTTTGGGGAGTTTATTTTTCGGCTTGTGTGCCTCAACATATTTCCATGCTTCTTGATAATGGTTGTAGTGAAACACCTCGGTTTGCGTGTCTACAATTTTAATTTTCTCATTTAAAATTTCGGAAACATCAATGGCAAGTAGCGCGCTATACACATCTGCATAAAGCATATTGTTTCGCACCGAAACATCAATATTACCTGGCATGGATAAAAACTTAGCATTTTGAAAATTTGATGGATCTGATACGTCCAAAATATGCAGTCCCTTATTTGGTTGATTGACAAACATCAAGTCGTTATAAAAATAAAATTTTCCGGTTTCATCATAGGGTTCTGCTGAAGAGACCGCTATTTTAGATTTTAGTTCATTGAGTGTAATTGTGGTGACGGAATAGGAGTTATAAAGATATTTTTGATATTCACATTTCGTCCCTTCACATTTATTGGAGGTTTCTCCTAGCAAATCACATAAATGCATAACAAAAAAGAAGACAAACAAGAAAGCGACAGTAAAAAATCGGGCTGTAATCATGGCATATAAAATTTGATTCACAATATGTGAACAAAGATTATACCATAATTTGATTTTGAGGCACTAAAATAAAACCTTATTAATCCGCTTTATCACAGCCGGTCCTTCATAAATAAACCCGGTATACAACTGCACCAAGGATGCGCCGGCATCCAATTTTTCTTGAGCATCGGTCGAAGAATGAATACCACCAACACCAATAATAGGAAATGCTCCATTACTATGTTTGTGCAAAAATCGGATTACTTCTGTGCTACGATCGGTTAGTGGTTTTCCGCTAAGACCGCCATTTTGTTGGGTAATGTGTTGTGGACTTTGCAGTCCCTTCCGCGAAAGTGTTGTATTCGTAGCGATAACGCCATCAATTTTTGTTGCACCCACAATTTCAATGATATCTAAAAGTTGATTTTCGGATAAGTCCGGTGCAATTTTTAGTAAAATAGGTTTGCGTTTGGGTTTACTATTATTGCGTTTTTGAAGCGCATTAAGTAAAGCCGTTAAGGGTTCTTTCTCTTGCAAATCACGCAGATTGGGCGTATTGGGCGAACTTACATTTACCACAAAATAATCAACCACATCAAAGAGCGCATCAAAACAAATGAGGTAATCCTCTTGTGCATTTTCATTGGGTGTGATTTTGTTCTTCCCAATATTTCCGCCAACAATGATGTTGCCTTTTTGTCTCAGTCGCTTTGCAGCAGCAACTACCCCCTCGTTGTTAAATCCCATTCGATTAATGACACCCTTATCTTTCTTTAACCTGAACAAACGTGGTTTTGGGTTTCCGCCTTGCGGCTGTGGCGTAACCGTGCCGATTTCGATAAATCCAAATCCAAAGTTTGTAAGCTCTTTAAAGAGTTTAGCATCTTTGTCAAAGCCAGCAGCTAAGCCTACTGGGTTGGGAAATTTGATGCCAAAAACCTCACGGGCTAATGCTGGGTTTTTAATTTCATAGCGCTTACGAATGATTAACCCCACAAACGGAATACGATGCACCAAGCGGATGGCAGCAAACGAAAAATGATGCACCCACTCAGGGTCAAATAAAAACAGTATGGGTCTTATTATGTGTTTGTACATCAAAAAAAAGCACCTCGATAGAAGTGCTTCAGAATTTATTTTTTAGCACTTGTGGTGCGAAGTTTACTCATTTCATGCGAAATTGAACTGCGCTCGATTTTTACTTTTCCTGCCATGGTTTCAATCACACAGGTGTCGTTGGTATCATTCACTTCGATAATTTTACCGTGAATACCGCCTTTGGTTACTACCAAATCACCTTTTTTAAGGCTGTTTTTAAAATTGCGCTCTTTTTTGGCACGACGCTGTTGTGGTAATATCAGGAATAAAAACATTACCCCAAACATGAGTAGTAAAAGTGTGATGTTGCTTCCTCCGGGAGCTTGAAAAAATAGCATATTTATTGATTATTCATTTGGTTACGAGCAGCTTGACGCTGTTTTTCTTTTACGGGATCTGGGGTGACTACAGTTTTGATGCGCAAAATTTCACGACCACGTTCGGTATTGGTCGTCAGTGTAACTGTTTTGGTTTGATTTCCGGGCTTGTTTGCCGAGTCAAACTTTACTTTAATTTCGCCTGTTTCACCCGCAGCAATAGGGGTGTCTTTAGGATAGTCTGGTACGGTGCAGCCACAACTACCGCGCGCGTCCAAAATGGTCAAATCACTCTCGCCTGTGTTGGTGAACGCAAATACGGTTTCTACTACATCGCCTTCATTGATGGTTCCAAAATCGTGTTCGGTTTTGTCAAAAGACAACACGGGCAGGTTGCTCACTGCTTCGTCGCGCGCCTGAGCTTGCGCAACATTTTCTTGTTTCACTTTTTTTGAGGCACTACTAGAGCAACTCAATACAAATAACCCAGCAAGGGCAAAAAGACATGGTTTCATTTCTTAAATTTTTTCAAAAATAAACATATTAAAGCATTCCGCGTAAATTTTTACGGATGCGTTTTTGTGTTGTCAATTCTTTAAGGGACTTATCCAAAACACCATTGATAAACATGCTACTTTTGGGAGTTGCATATTCTTTGGCTATTTCTAAATATTCGTTAATTGTAACATTCACGGGAATAGACGGAAAATACAAAAGTTCGGCAAGTGCCATGAGTAGTAACGTAAAATCTAAATCTGCTATGCGTTCTGGGTCCCAATTGGGGGTTCTACCGATAATTTCATTTTCAAGTTCCTTTTTGTTTAAAGAAACTTTTCGAAACAACTCCAATGAAAACTTTTGATCATCCTCATTTTTGTACAGTTGGGTGATGATGGCATCTTTAGCGTCAATGCGTTGTAAACTGCTACGTACAATGGTATTCGCCAGAGGAATATCGTCCATCCACGAAATATTCACTTCTTCAATAAACTCAGGAAGACGTTCAAAAGGTGCAATGACTTTGGTAAACAATTCCACAAGCACATTTTTATCAGATTCAAAAGATATGTTCTTATCTGCCAAATAAGAGGTGTAAATATCACTTGATACGATTTCGTCCCAAATCAAACGCACATATTCGTCGTGTTTTTTCCAATGATGAAGTTTATGCTTAGTTCGTTTTTCTTCCAAAACGGGGTTTTCCATTAGCAAAATAAGCGCTTGATTTTCAAAGAATTTAGGATTAACATCATTTTCATTTGCACGTATATGTCTTTTGGTGTTTTTCTGAAATAAATCGAACCCACACGCATGAAGCTCACGAAATAAATCGAGCAATGTGATGTAAAGCAAATAGAAATCTTGACTGCTTTTAAGTATCCACGACTCGCCCGCCTTTAGGTTGTCGGTGGGGTCAAGTTGTTGGGCATAAAGGGCTTGCATAACTTTGGTGCGAAGATGCCGTCTTGTAATCATGGATAAGAACGTTATTTGATGTGACAAAAATACGATGTTTCCCTTTAGATTTGATACAACCTATTAAAAACTTATCTTCGTAAAAAAATAGCTTGCGCGCACTACAATACCTCAATCGCTACTTTAACAAATACCGACTATTATTATTGTTGGGATTGCTTTTCACGGTTTCTTCCAGAGTATTTGCTGTACTCGCCCCCAGTTTGGTTGGCGACTCCATCACTGAAATTGAGCAGTTTATACAAAATAACTCCACAGACTTAAGTACCATAAAAAACCTTTTGCTCACCAATATTGCGCTCATAGTAGGCGCAGCACTTATTTCGGGTGGATTCACTTTTGCCATGCGGCAAACCATTATCAATGTTTCAAGACACATTGAATTTGATTTAAAAAACACCATTTACCAGCACTATCAAAAACTATCGCTGCGGTTTTATAAGCAAAACCGCACCGGCGATTTGATGAGTCGTATTAGTGAAGATGTTTCCAGAGTGCGCATGTATGTTGGTCCTGCCGTTATGTATAGTATTAATACGGCTACCCTTTTTATTATTGTAATAAGCTATATGGTTAGTGTCGCGCCAAAGCTGACGCTTTATACGCTACTCCCCTTGCCTATTCTCTCGTTTTTAATCTATAGATTGAGTAAAGCCATCCATGAACGTAGCACACTCGTGCAACAGATGCTCTCACAACTTTCAACCTTTGCACAAGAATCATTTAGCGGTATAAATGTGATAAAATCTTACGCTATTGAACCCAATCGCATGGCAAAAATGGAACAGATTTCGGCAGATAGCAAAACCAAAAATATGTCATTGGTTCAGGTGCAAGCTTGGTTTTTCCCCATGATGATTTTGCTTATTGGCATCAGTAATATTTTGGTCATTTTTATTGGAGGCACACAATATATTAATGGACAGATTGAGTTAGGGGTTTTGGCAGAGTTTATCATTTACGTAAATATGCTCACATGGCCGGTAGCTACAGTGGGTTGGGTAACATCTATTGTGCAGCAAGCCGAAGCATCCCAAAAACGTATTAATGAGTTTTTAGGACAAGAACCCGATATTCAAGATAATTCCGATAGAAAACAGCAACTAACAGATGTAGACATTACATTTAAAAACGTGAAATTCACCTATGACGATACGGGTATCTGTGCCCTCAACGATGTGTCGTTTAGCCTTGAGGAGGGAAAAACCCTTGCGGTTATGGGTCCAACGGGTTCAGGAAAAACTACCCTACT
>CAZSSZ010000065.1:0-8114 GCA_964609755.1 uncultured Flavobacteriaceae bacterium
AAATGAAGAAACCATTGTTAAAATTCTGGGACATCTGGAACATGAGTTTCGGGTTTTTGGGAATTCAATTTGGCTTTGCTTTGCAAGGCGGATTTATGTCGCGCATTTTTCAAACCCTAGGCGCTGCCAAAGATGATATTCCGCTGTTGTGGATTGCCGCACCCCTCACCGGACTTATTGTACAACCCATCATTGGGTTTTTAAGCGATCGCACGTGGCATTCTAGATTTGGGCGCAGGCGTCCTTTTTTTGTTATTGGTGCCATACTCAGTTCGGTTACCTTATTTTTTGTGCCGCATTCGCCAGTACTTTGGGTAGCTGTCGGCTGTCTGTGGATTTTAGATGCTTCCATAAACATCAGTATGGAACCCTTTCGGGCACTTGTTGCCGATAAACTCCCTGAGCAGCAACGGTCTTACGGATTTATGGTGCAAACCCTTATCATTGGGGTAGGTACTTGGGTGGCAAGTAACTTACCCTGGTTGGTTTCCGAGTTAGGTGTTAGTGATGCTGCTGCACCAGGTGTGATCCCCATGAGCGTAAAAGTTGCCTTTTCTATTGGTGCTTTTGTGTTTTTGGTAAGCATACTCTACACTGTTTTTACCACAAAAGAATATCCTCCCGAAGACTTTGATGCATTTGAAAAAATGAAATCAGAGGGCAGTTTACTGTCAGAGATTTTTGGGTACCTCCGTACCATGCCCAAAACAATGGTCAAATTGGGTATCATTCAATTTTTTAGCTGGTTTGCTTTTTTTGCCATGTGGAGTTTGGCAAACCCTGCGCTCACCGAACACGTTTACCATGCCCCTTCACCTGTAGAGGCAAACTTTGATTTTTCCATACCTGCAGACGAAGCTCGTTTTCAGGAAGAAAACACCGCTTTCCAAAAAGCGTCTAACCTTGTGGGGTCAAATATGGGTGTCTATGGGCTGTCGTCTATGGCGTTTGCGCTGTTACTGAGTTTATACACCTCTAGACGCACCATAAGCCGAAAATTTATTCACATGGGTTCGCTGTGTGTTGGCGGATTTGGATTTATTGCTATGTACCTTTTCCCGCAACCCGAACTGCTTAAATTTTGGTTTGCCTGTGTGGGTATTGCTTGGGGGAGTATTCTCTCCATGCCCTACGCCATGCTATCGAGCGTTGTAGACCCCGAAAAAATGGGAATGAGCATGGGTATTTTTAACATATTTATTGTGCTGCCTCAAATCACGGCAGCTCTTGGTGGGGTAAATTTTGCCGCTGCCTTGATGGGTGATGCCCCCATTTTTGCCTTAGTAGCCGCAGGAATTTCCTTACTGCTTTCAGGATTGTGTAATCTTTTAATCACAGAAAAAAATGCCATCAGATACCAACCCTAATATCAAAGGTGTGATTTTTGATTTGGACGGTGTAATTGTAGACACCGCCCAATTCCATTATAGCGCATGGAAATCTCTTGCTGCGGGATGGAATTATTCCCTAACAATAGAAGATAATGAACAATTAAAAGGGGTTAGCCGAAAAGATTCGGTTGCTAAAATTGCCTCTTGGGCAGGGGTTAGTGCCACTGAAAGTGAACTTAATGCCGTAGCCCAGCGCAAAAACCAAAAATACTTGGCGTTGTGTGCGTCACTTACGCCTAATGCCATTTTGCCTGGCATTTCTGAACTTATCAACGAATTACATGCCAATGAGGTTAAAGTTGCTCTTGGATCGGCGAGTAAAAACGCACGATTTGTAATTGACAAACTTGGGCTCACAGCTGATTTTGATGTCATTGTTGACGGCAATGATGTTTCAAAATCAAAACCCGACCCAGAGGTTTTTGAAAAGGCAGCGCAGCAGATGCATCTTCATGCTAAAAATTGTGTGGTTATTGAAGATGCCCCCGCAGGAATTGAGGCGGCATTGTCGGCTGGAATGCGTGCCGTGGGGTTAGGCAATCCAGAAGAACTTTACAATGCTCATCTTATTTTACCCAATGCCGAAAATTTAAATCTAACACAACTAAACAAAATCAATCAATATCATTTAACATGAATCTAGACCACATCAAACCCAATGCGTGGAAGATTATTGAAGACCGCTTTGACCCCAACCAAGTTGAGGCTGCCGAAAGTATATTCAGTTTGGGGAATGGAGCCATGGGACAACGTGCCAATTTTGAGGAACTCTACAGCGGCAAAACCTTTCAGGGGAGCTATGTGGCGGGGGTTTATTATCCCGACAAGACCAAAGTGGGCTGGTGGAAAAATGGTTATCCGGAATATTTTGCTAAAGTACTCAACGCCCCCAGTTGGATTGGTATTGAGGTGCGGTGCAATGGCGAAGAGGTAGACCTAAATACCGCAACCGTACATGATTTTTACAGGGAACTTGACATGCAAAATGGATTGCTTACCCGAAAGGTTACCCTTACTACCCCCAACGGGATTCGACTCACCCTTATTGCGGAACGTTTTTTGGCACTATTTCAAGAAGAATTGGGGTGTATGCGATATACCGTAGCCCTCCATGACCAAGCTGCTGAAATTACCCTCGTACCAACTATTGATGCACACATTCACAATAAGGACAGCAATTGGGATGACCCTTTTTGGGAAGTAAAAGAACAATTTTGTGATGAGAATTTTGCTGCACTTCATACCAAAACCCACAAATCGGGATTTGAAGTATGCACCTATCAAGCGGTTTCTTTTTTTGTTGATGATAACAAATCGGATACTTTTTCTTGTGAAGAAACCCCAGGACGAATTGCGTTTGTTCACAAAACGTCATTGGCTGTTGGACAAAAGGTAACTGTCGAGAAAATGGGGGGCTATTGCTCTTCGCTTCAACATCCGCAAGCCAAGCAACAACAGCATGTTTATAAAATAGCAAACCACGCACAACAACAAGGTTTTGACGCCCTGCTAAAAAACCAAAAAGCGCATTGGGATGCCATCTGGTATATGGCAGATATTACTATTGCTGGAGATGTAAAAGCGCAACAAGGGATTCGTTTTAATATCTTCCATCTCAACCAAACCTATACAGGTAAAAACCCATTGCTAAACATTGGTCCCAAAGGCTTTACGGGAGAAAAATACGGCGGCAGTACCTATTGGGACACCGAAGCCTATTGCTTTCCGTTTTATATGGCTACCAAAGATGAATCGGTGGCGGAGAACTTGCTTAATTACCGATATAAGCATTTGGAAAAAGCCATTGAGAATGCTGCCAAATTAGGTTTTTCAGATGGTGCAGCTTTGTATCCTATGGTAACCATGAATGGCGAAGAATGTCATAACGAATGGGAAATTACCTTTGAAGAAATTCACAGAAATGCTGCCATTGCCTATGCCGTGTATGCCTATGAACGTTACACCGGAAAATCGGAGTACCTCATAGAAAAGGGGATAGATGTTTTGGTGGGAATCGCGCGTTTTTGGGCACAGCGGGTAAGCTATTCGGTCGCCAAAAAACGCTATGTTATTTTGGGAGTAACCGGTCCAAACGAGTATGAAAATAACGTAAACAACAACTGGTATACGAATTACGCTGCCAAATGGTGTTTGGCGTATACGGCTTCTCGCTTGCAAGAAATTAAAGATGTAGCTGTCCGAGAGGCGATTTTTAAACGTTTAGATATCCAAAATGGGGAGCCTGCACAATGGGCACATATTGCGGAAACGATTTACTTACCCTATGACGAAGATCTTGGGGTGTATTTGCAACAAGACGGTTTTTTAGATAAAGAACTCAACAATACAGATGCGATTTCATCTCTAGAGCGCCCGATTAACCAACATTGGTCTTGGGATAAAATTTTGCGTTCGCCTTACATTAAGCAAGCCGACGTGTTACAAGGATTCTACTTTTTTGAAGATCATTTTCCTAAAGCACAACTTGAAAAGAATTTTGATTTTTATGAACCCTTTACCGTTCACGAATCCTCGCTTTCACCCTCCATTCACGCGGTGTTGGCAGCTGCCTTGGGCAGGGTAGAGCAGGCGTATAGCTTTTATTTGCGCACTTCACGATTAGATTTGGATGACTACAATGCCGAGGTACACGAAGGACTTCACATAACCTCTATGGCAGGAACGTGGCTTAGTGTAGTTGAAGGATTTGGTGGTATGCGCATCAAGGACAACGCCATATATTTTTCGCCCAAACTACCCGATGCGTGGGAGTCCCTTTCGTTTAAAGTGAATTTTAGAGGTGCCATTTTACAGCTAACAGTGGATAAAAACTCCGCTAGTGTTACACAAATTAGTGGAGATAAAGTTGCTGTTTTTTTAAACGGAAATCCTGTTAAATCTAACCCAAAACCTGTACTGTCATGAAAAAAATACTTTTCCTTCTGATCTCTTTTTCTCTTGCGGCACAGGTAAGCAAAGTGGAACCTCCATTTTGGTGGGAAGGCATGCATGACACCTCACTCATGCTAACGCTATACGGAGATGATTTGGCGCATTACGAGCTAAGCTCCCGCGACCTAAATATATCCGAGGTGGTTCGTCTGGAAAACGAAAAGTATCTGTTTGTTTATCTCGATTTAAAGAATACAAACGCCGGAACCTATGAATTAAAATTAAAGCAAAAAGGAAAAAAAACGATTACTGTTCCCTATACGCTAAAACCCCGCCGCGAAGGTTCTGCGGAGCGTAAAGGATATGACAGTTCAGATTTTATTTATCTGATTATGCCCGACCGTTTTGCTAATGGCGACCCCTCAAACGATGCGCATCCCGACTTGGCGGACAAACCAAATCGACAAGACCCATGGGCACGCCACGGAGGCGATTTACAAGGGATTATAGACCATTTGGATTATATCGAAAGCTTAGGTGTAACCGCCGTTTGGAACACGCCTGTGGTAGAAGACAACGACCCAAAAGGGTCTTATCATATGTATGCCGCTAGCGATGTGTATCAAATTGACAGGCGTTTTGGCACCAACGAAACCTATAAGCAATTGGCTGAAGAATTGCGCAAGCGCAACATGAAACTTATCATGGACTATGTGGTCAATCACTGGAGTTTGGAGCACTATATGATAAAGGAGTTGCCCGCCAAAGACTGGATAAATCAATGGGATAACTATACCCAGTCTAGTCATGCAAAAGAAATTTTCACCGACCCCTATGCTGCCGAAATCGACAAACAAGAAATGGTAAACGGGTGGTTTGTTCCCTCCATGCCCGACTTAAACCAAAAGCAACCTCAGTTGCTCAAATACCTAACGCAGAATGCCATTTGGTGGATTGAGTATGCCGATTTATCTGGGTTTCGCGTAGATACCTATCCGTACAACAGCACCAAAGAAGTTACCCAATGGAGCAAATCCATTATGGACGAATATCCAAATTTTAGCATAGTTGCTGAAAGTTGGGTGATGAATCCGGTGCATCTTTCCTATTGGCAAAAAGACAGTCCCGTTGCTGCCATGAGTGGGTTTAATTCCCACGTAACCCATGTTAAGGATTTTGCACTCTACCAAGCTGTACATGAGGCTTTTAACGCCGAAACCCCTTGGTGGGATCAAAAAATGAATAAAATTTACAAGGTGTTCCAAAACGACTTTTTGTATGCCAACCCCAATGATCTTATGGTGTTTTTGGAAAACCACGACACCACTCGTATCAACGAAATACTTCCCGATATTGGGGAGTATAAGATTGTTACGACACTTATGGCAACGGTGCGTGGCGTACCGCAAACCTACTACGGTACTGAAATTGGCATGCGTGGCTTAAAAGAAAACGGCGATGCCGATTTGCGCCGTGATTTCCCCGGTGGTTGGCCTAACGACACACGCAGTGCTTTTTCTGCTCAAGGGCGTACATCCATTGAAAATAGCTATTACGATTTTACCGCTAGATTGTTTAGGTGGCGCAAAAACGAACCCGTAATTCATCACGGCAAAACGATGCATTACAGCCCCAAAAACGAAGTGTATACCTATTTTAGATATACAGACGAAAAAACCATTATGGTGATACTAAACGCCAACAAAGAACCACAAACTATTGATTTGGAAAGATTTGCACAGCGTATAGGCACTGCAGAAAAAGGGCAAGATGTTTTTACAGATGAACATATATCCCTTACCAGTCCCATAAAACTACCTGCAAAATCCACCAAAATAATTTCATTTAAAACCCCGTAACATGCGAACCCTAGTATATTTCCTTACCCTTGGATTCTTTTTAAGCTCATGCCATTCTACGCCCGAAAGCAACAAACCCTTAGTTTTTACTGACGAAGCCTTTTCGGATGCGGTGATTTACGAAGTAAACCTGCGTCAGTTTACTGAAGAAGGTACTTTTAAAGCCTTTCAATCCTATTTGCCACAGCTCAAGG
The DNA here is from genome assembly GCA_964609755.1 of uncultured Flavobacteriaceae bacterium. Classification (GTDB taxonomy): domain Bacteria; phylum Bacteroidota; class Bacteroidia; order Flavobacteriales; family Flavobacteriaceae; genus UBA7446. Next base: position 6,337 of record CAZSSZ010000065.1, read on the forward strand.
AGTTAGGTGTAGATATTTTATGGTTTATGCCCATTCATCCCATAGGAAAAACGAACCGAAAGGGGAGCTTAGGAAGCTACTATTCTATTCGTGATTATCGCGGTGTAAATCCTGAGTTTGGTACGCTTGAAGATTTTCAAAACTTGGTTGATGAGGCACATCAATTGGGTATGTTTGTGATGCTGGATTGGGTTGCTGGACATACGGCTTGGGATCACCCGTGGATTTCGGCACATCCGGAATGGTACCTGAAAGACGAAAATGGAAATATTATTCCTCCAAATCCGGATTGGACAGATGTTGCAGGACTCGATTTTGACAATTCCGAGATGCTACAGGCGCTCGAAGACGACATGACCTATTGGGTTGAGGAGGTTGGCATTGATGGCTATCGATGCGATGCTGCGTACAACATTTCGATTCCGTTTTGGAAAAAAGCCATTGCTCGGCTTAATGCGATTAAGCCCGTGGCAATGTTGGCAGAATCGGACGGTAACCACAAGGGCGGATATCCGCTTATCGAGTTGTTTCATATGTCCTATGACTGGTCCGGACATCACAAACTGAATCAGGTGGCAAAAGGCAACATGAATGCTACCGATTTGGCAAATCACCTTTTGGAGGTGCAAAAAAACTACAGTCCCGAGCATGCGGTAATGACATTTACTTCCAATCACGATGAAAATTCATGGCAAGGAACAGTTGAAGAACGCATGGGTGAGGCGAGTGAAATTATGGCCGTGTTGACCTACGCCATGCCCGGGGTGCCCTTAATTTATTCAGGGCAAGAGTATGGGTTGGATAAAAGATTGGCATTTTTTGAAAAGGATTTTATCCCGAAAAAAGAGTCTCGCTTTATGCATCTCTATAAAACCTTGAATGCCTTAAAAAAGCGCACTTCAGCACTGGATGTTGGAAAGTATCCAGCTACCCTGTCTGTGTTAGAAACCGATAATGAAAACGTATTGGCTTTTTCGAGGACTAAAGGAAATGATTCTATCTATTTTGTGGCGAATTGTTCAGCTGCTCCACAAACGGTTCAGCTTGAGGTTTCAGGTACTTATAATGACGTTTTTGGTAATGCGCAACGTACCCTTTCTGAGCTTTCGTTAGCCCCTTGGGAATATATTTTGGCAACCAACTAAATCCTACAGATGAAAAAGATTTTTTCCTTACTATTTGTCTTTGTTGTTTCCACGGTTTTTGGGCAGTCGTTGATGTCTCCAAACAAGCAAACCGAGCTTGTGTTTTCGCTTTCTAATGAAGGAAAACCCAGCTATGCCGTCAATTATAAGGGGCAAGCCGTAGTGCATAAAAGTCACTTGGGTTTTGAGTTGGTAGATGCTACGCCTCTACTCGAAGATTTTACTGTTTTGGAGGTGTCATACAATACCAAAGACGAAACTTGGAAACCTGTTTGGGGCGAAGAAAGTAGTATCCGAAATCACTACAATGAAATGTTGGTTGCCTTGAAGCAAAAGGGCACAAACCGTAAAGTAAACATTCGTTTTCGGGTGTTTGATGAGGGTGTTGGTTTTCGTTACGAGTTCCCTGTTCAAGAGGCTATGGGGCATTTTATTATTGCCCAAGAACGCACGGCTTTTGCCATGACTGGTGATCATATTGCGCATTGGATTCCCGGCGATTACGATACCCAAGAATACGATTATACGACTTCACGACTATCGGAAATAGAAGCCCTTTTTGATACGGCACTTACTGGAAATGCCTCTCAGGAACAATTTTCGAGAACTGGAGTCCAGACTGCGTTGATGATG
>CAZSSZ010000066.1:0-8021 GCA_964609755.1 uncultured Flavobacteriaceae bacterium
CCTGTAAAATTCCCAATGTTACTCGCTCAAGGCGGTGAGGGGATTGCCGTGGGCTTATCTACTAAAATTCTCCCACACAATTTTAACGAGCTTATTGATGCCTCTATAAAGCATTTACAGGGAAAACGCTTTACGCTACTCCCTGATTTTCCTACTGGCGGTGTGATGGATGCCGATAATTACAATGATGGTCTACGAGGCGGCAGAATCCGTGTGCGTGCACGAATAGCACAAGAAGACAAACAAACCCTTGTGATTAACGAAATTCCATTTTCCACCACAACCTCTTCGCTGATAGATTCCATTCTAAAGGCAAACGAAAAGGGAAAAATCAAGATTAAAAAGATTGAAGACAACACGGCGGCTGAAGTGGAGATTAAAATCCATTTGCCCCCAAATGTATCTCCAGACAAGACTATAGACGCCCTTTTTGCCTTTACGGCTTGCGAAACCTCCATTTCGCCTTTGGGTTGTGTCATTGAAGACAACAAACCCAATTTTATTGGGGTTTCTGAAATGCTACGTCGTTCTACCGACCATACGTTGGATTTGCTTCGTGCAGAGTTGGAAGTAAAAAAAGAGGAACTCGAAGAGCAATGGCATTTTGCTTCGTTGGAACGCATTTTTATTGAGAATCGCATCTATCGAGATATTGAGGAAGTAGAAACCTGGGAAGGCGTGCTTAAAGCCATTCATGAGGGATTGGCGCCGCATATTATTCATTTGAAACGGGCAATAACTGACGATGATGTGGTGCGCTTAACGGAAATCCGAATTAAGCGTATTTCAAAATTTGATTTGGATAAAGCCCAACAAAAAATTGAAGCTCTAGAAGCTGAACTCGACCAAGTAGCCTATGATTTGGCGCATATTGTTGAGTTTGCTGTGGACTACTTTAAACGCCTTAAAAAGACTTATGGTGAAGGAAAAGAACGCAAAACAGAACTGTCGGTATTTGCGGATGTGGATGCCCGAAAAGTAGTCATGCGTAATACCAAGCTCTATGTAAACAGAGAAGAAGGCTTTGTGGGAACTTCATTAAAAAAGGAAGAATATGTTACCGATTGCGCCGATATTGACGATGTTATTGTTTTTACTGACGATGGAAAAATGATGGTTACCAAGGTGGAAAGCAAAACTTTTGTAGGTAAAAACATCATCCATGTTTCGGTATTTAAGAAAAAAGATAAACGTACCATTTACAACATGATTTACCAAGATGGGCGTGGCGGTACTTCGTATATCAAACGTTTTGCGGTAACAGGAATAACCAGAGATAAACATTACGACCTTACCAACGGCAGTCCGCAATCTAAGGTGCATTATTTTTCAGCGAATCCCAACGGAGAAGCTGAGGTAGTAACTATTCACTTGCGCCAAAGTGGATCTATCAAAAAACTAAAATGGGATTTAGATTTTGCCGATTTGGTGGTAAAGGGCAGGAGTGTACGTGGAAATACGGTGACCAAATATGCCATTAAGCGTGTGGATTTAAAAGAGGAAGGTGTTTCTACCTTAAAACCTCGAAAAATTTGGTTTGATGAAACCGTGCAACGACTTAACGCCGATGAGCGCGGACGTTTGTTGGGAGCCTTTAAGGGTGAGGACCGTATTTTAATTGTTACTCAATCAGGAGTGGTGAAAACCCAAATTCCAGATTTGAGTATGCATTTTCCACCAGATATGCTAGTGTTAGAAAAATGGGAGCCGCAGAAACCTCTTTCCGCAGTATATTTTGACGGCACCAAAGACCGTTATTTTGGAAAACGATTTTTGATAGAAACCCCTGACAAAGAGGAAGATTTTCTTCAAGAAGGAATTAAAATCAGGCTAGAGTGGTTTTCAACAGATTGGCGACCCGTATGTACACTACACTTTGTCAAGCCTAGAGGTGCAGAAGGGAAAGCCCCACAAGACGTTTCTTTTGAAGATTTTATTGCGCCCAAAGGGATTAAGGCAATGGGAAATCAATTGACCACAGAAAAGCTAAAAAGCATTGAGGCAAACGCGCCCTTGCCCTATACCCCTGAACCCGAAGTGGAAACCATAGAAATTGAAACCGAGGCGGAAGAAGTACCCGCTATTGATTCTTCAATTTCTTCAAGTGAAACAAATCCAGCAGAATCCGAGGATAACGTAAAAGAGGTGTCATCACCAGTAAAGGATGATGGAGAAGGGCAGATAAGCTTAGATCTTTAGGAGGTAGCTTTTTTCTTTCGAAACCTCCCCAAGCAGATGCTTGTCTTGCCAGCAAGAAGGTTTGTAACAATTCCTTCCTTCAGGACTTTGATTTAAGAATAAGGAACACCGATTAACGATTTCAGACCTACCCGTTACTAAGCTGGGGTTGTAGCGCATAACTCAGCTAGCTAAAACTTCTAAAATCGACGTTCGCTAATCGTTGTTCGATGTTCAAATTCATCTATCCCACTAACACGCATTCTTGCCAAGCGGCAGACAGCTGTAATTTGTGGCTCATCTTATTTAAAATAGGTACGCATTATAAACCTGCCTGATGGCAAGAAAGACATGTACCATAGATCTATAAAAAATAAAAAACTTAAGAAGATGTGTCTTAAAATGTTGCTTTTTTCTTCCGGAACCGCATATTTAAAAACTCCACCAACAGCGAAAAGGCAATGGCAAAGTATAAATAGCCTTTTGGGATAGCACCCACGCTTGTGCCCAAAACTTCCAGGTGCGACAGGTGTGCACCCTCTGCAATAAGCATAAACCCTATGAGAATAAGGAACGAAAGTGCCAAAATTTGCAACGAAGGATGTTGGTGTACAAAACGCGTAACAGGATGCGCAAACCACATCATGGCAAGAATGGAAATCACCACGGCGATAATCATAATCCATAAGGCACCGTCTATGCCATTGGTCATGCCCACGGCTGTTAAAATGGAATCTACAGAGAAAACAGCATCAATCAGAATGATTTGAAGCAGTATTTTGCCCATAGTGTTTGCGGCCTTGCTTCCTGCTTTTTCTTTCTTTTCTCCAGTGTGGTCTATTTTTTCGTGAATTTCCTTAGTGCTTTTATAGAGCAGAAAAAGTCCGCCAGCAAACAAAATCAACGACTGTCCGTTTACAGCAGCGTGCACAATGGAGTTTGAAACCTTAAATAAGGTGGATTGCATGGCAATCAACCACGAAATGGCAAACAGCAGCGCAATGCGCAAAACCAGTGCAAGCAGTAATCCAATATTGGTTGCTCTTCTTTGGCTTTCCTTGGGGAGTTTCCCCACTACAATGGAAATAAACACCACATTGTCAATCCCTAAAATAATTTCCAAAAAGCTTAGTGTTAACAGTGAAGAAATCGCTTCTGGAGTAAATAAAAAATCCATCAGTTGCTAAGTTTGGTTACCGTTCCACGTTGTTTGTTTCCTTCGTCGCCTACCAAATTATACGCAAAGGTATAGGTGTTTTCTTTGGTGGTTAGTATTTTCATGTGCACCGCTTTGGATTCCTGATACGAAAGCGGACGCAATTTTTTTACAATACATTCACAATCATTAAGCCAACGTACGCTGGAGCTATCCACGCGGTTAATGTAGTAATCCACTTCTAGGCTATCGGTACGGGTAAATTTTGTTGTCAGCGTATCGCCCAAAACAACAGAAGTAAATACAAAGGTTCCTGTTTGAAAATCTTTACAGTTGCGCTCGGGAGTGAAACACGAACTTAAAAGGAGTAAAAGGGTAGTGCTAAGGACAATTTTCATACCCCAAAAATATCACTTTTTATTGGTGTAGGTACTACAAGTACCATCGGTATAAAAAACGGTTACGCGTTCCACCTCTTTGTTTGAAGATGTATGCGTTTCTTGGATTTCTTCATGTTGAGGAGATGAGGGCTGTACGATTTCTTTTTGTGCGGACTCTTTGGGTACTTCTTCGGGGAATAAAGATGGTAGAATTGGCGCATTTGGCGTTTGTGAAATGTCTTTACCCAACAACAACCAGTCGGAGTCTAGGGTAGGGAAGGCGTCAAGTACTTTTAGGATAAAGTCTAAACTGGGTTTATTACGCCCCGAAAGGATGTGTGAAATGGAAGAACGCTGCACACCGATTTTGTCAGCAAAAGCAGCAGCACTTAGCTCACTTTCTTCAATTACATTCCGAATGCGTTCAATCAAATTCATCAATTACAAATGTAAATATAGTTTTGTAAAACATTGTGAAATTCAAATATAACGCTTAAAACAATATGCTTTATATTAAAGCTAAACTTTATTTTACATATATAAATATCATAAAACAAGCAAGTTAAATAATTACATATTTACATTTTGTAAAATTGTATCTAGTTGTAAACACTAGAAGCGAAAAACTGTTTACAAAATTAAATAATGTATGTATTCAATTGTAAACTGAATTGGATTTACATTTGCAAACAATGAATGCTTTTTTAGACATACAATCGCAACTCGACGCAAAAACCATAACGGGAAGACGGATTACGCTACAATCCATTCTGACACTTATTCAACAATTTGATGCTAATGAAATTGGCGAAAGTGTAGAAAAACGTCCCATTCACGAAATTAGTATGGGCTCGGGACCGATTAAAATTCTTATGTGGTCACAAATGCACGGCAATGAATCCACTTCTACCAAGGGATTGTTGGATGTATTGTGCTATTTAAAGCTAAATCCGACGATTTTAGCGCCTTTTACGCTCAAAATTATTCCTATGCTCAATCCCGATGGCGCAGCTTCCTACACACGTGTAAATGCGAATCAGGTGGATTTAAACCGAGATGCATTGAATCAATCCCAACCCGAAGCCCAGTTACTTGTTGAAACTTACAATGCATTTAAACCTGATTATTGCTTCAACCTGCACGATCAGCGAACGATTTTCGGAGTAGAGGGGCATCCTTGTATGCTTTCTTTTTTGGCACCTGCTGCAGATGAAATTAAGTCCGTTACCCCAGCTAGAGTACGTGCCATGGGTATAATTGGATATATAAATAAAGCCTTACAATACCATATTCCCAATATGGTGGGGAGGTACGATGATAGTTTTAATCAAAACTGTACGGGAGATTATTTTACGAGTCAGGGCACGCCAACACTTTTGTTTGAGTGTGGACAAGTAGGTGAGGACTATGCTAGAGAAAATACCCGTAAGTGGTTTGGTTTTTCACTCTTAAAAGCATTGGAAAGTATTGCTGAAAAGCGTTTGTTAATTGAGGAATACACAGCCATTCCTGAGGTGGAAAAGTCTTTTGTGGATGTCTTGCTGCAGAATGTAACTACCAAAGAAAAAACTCTCGATATTGCCTTGCAGTATGTGGAGAAACCACTTGATGGTAAAGTACATTTTCATCCTATTGTGCACATTATAGGAGAGTTAGCAACACTAAAAGGACACAAAACGATTGATATGTCTTCTTTTGACGCCCCTTTGGAACGTGAAATTTGTGAAGATCAAGATGCTCTTTGGTTAGCAGATTTGTTAAATTTAACACAATATTCACATTAAAATTTAGGTTTAAGCTAATAAAATTCAACTTTTTTTTGGTTTCTTTGCAAAAAAAACAATCATGGCAAAGTTTAAACTAGATGATATTGATCATCAAATACTTGATATTCTTATTGACAACATGCGTACGCCTTTTACGGACATCGCAAAACGCCTTTTAATTTCTGCGGGTACGGTTCACGTACGTGTACGCAAGATGGAAGAAGCTGGCATCATTAAAGGGTCTTCGCTAACGTTAGATTACAACAAAATGGGGTATTCTTTTATTGCTTACGTTGGTATTTTCCTCGAGAAAACACACCAAACAAAATATGTGTTGGAACGTCTACGTGAAATCCCCTATATAACTGTTGCACACATCACAACGGGTAAATTCAATATTTACTGTAAGTTACGAGCAAAATCAACAGAACACGCAAAAGATATCATTTTTAAAATTGATGATATTGATGGTATTCTACGTACAGAAACCATGATCTCTCTTGAAGAGAGCATCAATGACAAAAGACGATTAATGCACACCATTTTTAACGATATATAAAACAATATTTAGTGAACTCACGCACCAAATTAGAGCGCTTCGAAGACAGCGTTCTCTCGAAGTTCAAATTATACGATAGCATATTTTCAACCCTGCCGTATTCGAAAATTACAAATACGGCAACGCTTTTACCTCTATTCGCTAGTACTTGTTCAGAAGGCTATGAAAAAGAGTTAGATCCAAAAACAATAGTTGAAGGATTTTTCGCACGTTACTATCCGGATTATACCAAAGAACAACAAACAGATTTGTTGTTTCGCTTTATTCAGTTTATTGAACGTAGGGTAGTGCTTTTTGATGCAGTAGAAGACGCTGCATTTTCACGTATTAATAACATGAGTGGTATTGGCACGCTTCGGAATCTGAAAGAAGAGGCACAATCCAAACAAAAGACTGTGGAGTTAAAGCAACTGTTGAAGGAAATTAACGTCCGCCCGGTGCTTACAGCACACCCCACTCAGTTCTATCCAGGTTCGGTTTTGGGTATTATTACCGATTTGGGGAAGAGCATTCAAAGCAATGACTTGCAGGAGATCAAATCCTTGTTGGCGCAGCTTGGGCGTACGCCATTTTTTAAGAAGAAAAAGCCTACGCCGCTAGATGAAGCGCGCAGCCTTATTTGGTATTTGACAAATGTATTTTACCCTGCAATTGGCGAAATCCAAACCTATTTGCAACGCCATATTTTTGGAAACGATCCGCTTACGAGTGAATCGGTTAAACTTGGATTTTGGCCTGGTGGCGACCGCGACGGAAATCCTTTTGTGACCACAGAAATCACACGCAAAACAGCACAATTACTTCGTAGTAGCGTTATTCGAAATTACTACAGAGATATGCGCAAACTTCGCCGTCGATTGACTTTTGCTGGAGTTGAAGACCTCGTGCTTGAAGTAGAGCGTAAACTCTATAACAGTATTTTTATTCTAGATAAAACTCCTGAGATTTCTTTGGAAGCACTCAAAGAAAAATTGAACGAGATTTTGGAGAAAGTAGAAACGGAATATCACGGACTTTTTGCCAATGAATTACGCGACTTTATTGCAAAAGTAAATGTGTTTGGATACCACTTTGCTAGCCTTGATATTCGTCAAGATTCTAGGGTGCATCACGATGCGTTCTTGACTTTGCTCGAGCATACCAATAAAGAAAGGATTACTGACGCTTCTTTTGATTATAAAAATGCATCTGAAGATGAGCGCATTACCTTTTTGACCTCCTTACAGGGCGATGTTGATCCAGATACCTTTGAGGATGAAACCGTTTGCAAGGCTCTTGGGTCGATTCGTGCGATTAAAGAAATACAGCAGACCAACGGAGAAGCAGGATGTAATCGCTATATTATATCAAACAATCAAACGGCTCAAAATATCTTTGAGGTCTTTGCTATGATTCGCCTCAGTGACTGGCAGACTCCAACAGTAGACATAGTACCCCTTTTTGAAACCATTCCTGATTTGAAAGTTGCTGTTGAAGTGATGGATAAGGTGTATTCAAACCCTGTTTATCGTGAACATTTGAGTTCTCGTGGTGATAAGCAGACCATTATGCTTGGATTCTCTGACGGTACTAAAGACGGAGGCTACTTAATGGCAAACTGGAGTATTTTTAAAGCCAAAGAGGAACTTACAGCAATTTCCCGCAAGCACGGCATCAAAGTTACTTTCTTTGACGGTCGTGGCGGACCACCGGCACGTGGCGGTGGAAATACACATCAATTCTATGCGTCTATGGGCTCTGGTGTTGAGGCAGATGAAATTCAGCTTACCGTTCAGGGGCAAACGATCAGTTCTAATTTTGGAACCTTTGATACCTGTCGCTACAATTTGGAGCAATTGTTGAGTTCTGGTATATCAAACCGTTTGTTTGCTGACAAAACCACAGATTTGGATGATGACGACCGTGCAACCATGACGCAGTTGGCAGAGACCAGCTATCAGGCATACAAGGATTTTAAAGCGCATCCCAAGTTTTTGCCCTAT
>CAZSSZ010000067.1:0-7954 GCA_964609755.1 uncultured Flavobacteriaceae bacterium
ATGCAGCATGGTAGGACCACTAATAAGAGTAACATCAGCACCTTGTTTTGCAGCAGTATTTGCAAGAGCATAGCCCATTTTTCCAGAAGAATGATTACCTATAAAACGTACGGGGTCTATGGGTTCGTATGTAGGACCTGCGGTAATTACTATTTTTTTTCCAGAAAGGGGCGATTTCGCTAAGAAATAGGCTTCAAGTGCTTCCACAATCTGCTCGGGTTCCTCCATTCTACCTTCACCTTCCAATCCACTCGCCAATGCACCAGAAGTTGCTGGGATTAATATGTCCCCATGAGAAACAAGTGTATCAATGTTTTTCTTATTCGACGGATGCTTGTGCATATCCAAATCCATGGCAGGTGCAAAAAATACGGGACATTTTGCGGAAAGATAAGTGGCAACGAGCAAGTTATCTGCCCTTCCCTGCGCCATCTTAGAAAGTGTATTTGCCGAAGCCGGTGCCACGAGCATGGCATCTGCCCAAAGCCCTAAATCCACGTGGTTATTCCAAACAGCGTTTTCGTTTTCATCATTCAAAAACGAAGAAAGCACCTCACGATTGGATACCGTTGAAAGGGTAAGTGGAGTAACAAAGTTTTTGGCAGCATCGGACATAACAACCTGAACGGTTGCGCCAGCTTTGACAAGCCCTCGAACAATAATTGGCGCTTTATACGCGGCTATACTCCCCGAAATTCCAAGTAGAATTCGCTTGCCGTGCAGAACCGACATGACTATATCGATGAATCCGTATCGGTGTGACGGTAGTAAATTTTATCCTTCAACCACTGTTCAATAGCAATGGCGTGAGGCTTTGGAAGTTTTTCGTAGAACTTAGAAACCTCTATTTGTTCTTTGTTCTCGAAAATTTCCTCTAAGTTTTCCGTTGGAGTAGCAAACTCCTCCAACTTTTCAAGCAATTCAGCTTTTATATCTTCATTGATTTGCACAGCGCGTTTAGCCATAATGGAAATCGTTTCGTAGATATTTCCTGTACTTGTGTCCAACGCATTGCGGTCATAGGTTCTTGTTGTTTCAGCGGCTTGTGTGCGTTTTAAATCCATGCTATCAAATTAATTGGATGCAAAAGTACGTATTTCTTGCTCAATATCATCCATCAATTCTTCGGCGGCTTTCATATGTGTAGAATCAGGGTACAATTGCTTAAAATTCTCAAATTTTCCTTTGGCTTCGTCCAAACGCGCTTTCTTTTTGTGATAAACACTGTTTATGGCAAGCGTGGTAGCTGCAGAAAACTGTACAAAAAGTGCTGCCTCACGAAAAGAAGTACCGGGGTTGTCCGCAATAAAATTATCGAGTGCTTTTATGGACGCTTTGTAGTCGCGGATGGTGTTGTACTGTTTTGCCGTTTCAAATCCTTTTTTCTCTGTTTTGATACGTAGTTCCTGTGCCATCGCATTTGCCTCAACCATTCGCTCACTAGCAGGGTAACGATTGATGAATTCTTGGATTTTATCTAAGGCCTCATAAGTATCGGTTTGGTCAAGGCTGAAATTGGGCGACATTTTGTAGTGCGCAAATCCCATCAAAAAATATGCTTCTTCCACTTTTTGACTTTTGGGATACGCCTTTACAAAAGTTTCAAACTCATAAGCCGCCAAAATGTAGTTTTTGGTTTCTATAAGTGTATTTGCATAAAAAAATACGATGCGTTCGGCTTGAGGCTTCCCTCGATACAATTCTTTGAGTTGCGAAAAAAGTTGCGCCGCTTTTCGGTATTTACCTTGCTCATAAAGCGCCAAGGCAAGGTCATTTTTAACAGCTACATCTTCACTTTTCAAGGCTTTTTGATAGTCACTACAACCAAAAACAACAAGCAGGATAACGATGAATAAATAATTTGGTACTTTCATAGCCGCAAATTTAACTAAAACAAATCATATCCCTACTCCTCCCATGCGCACACTTTTATTGCTATATTTTTGTCTTCTTTTAGCAATCGCTAACCTAAACGCACAAGAACACCACAATCCAGTCCGTTGGGGAATTCAGTTTGGGTACGGCACCCAACAAACACAGCCTTTTCATTCATTAGACTACGACTTTGAGCAAGGATATGTTGTCGGACATATTTTACTCAAAAAAATCAAAATCAAAAAAGTAAAGGTAGACCTTATTGCAGAGGGTAGTTACTATTTGTCTTCGCACCAACTTATCAACAAATGGTTTACCACCACAAAATTTTTTAAAGATTTTCCTGAAGACTTTCAACAACAAATGTTGCAAAAGAAAACTATTCATCAGGTGGGTGGGCATTTGGGTGCAGAAATATATCATTTTATTAACCCAAAAACACAACTTTACGGTTATGCAGCATTTGGACCTATGTGGGTATCCCAAGAAACCGAACGCTTAGCATCAGGACTTGCCTTTTCGGACAATGTCGGGTTGGGTATAAAATTAAAATTAGCCGAAAAAATGTGGCTAAATTCCGCTTTGGTCATAAGGCATGAATCAAATGCAAATATGAATTTTCCAAACTCAGGTCACAATACTATGGGAGTTCGGCTAGGCGTAGTGTTTAATCTAACGCCTCCACAAAAGAGGTTAGCGCAGCAGTAAGCGCCTCAGAAGCTTCCACTAGGGGTAATCTAACTGCATCAGAAGATAACCCCTTAAGTTTCGAAACAGCTTTGATGCCAGCAGGGTTACCTTCTTTAAACAATAAATCAATGACTGGAAGAAGCTGTTCATTAATACGATTTGCCGCAGTTTCGTCATTTTTTAATGCAGCATTTATTCCAGCAACAAAAGTCTTGGGAAATCCACCTGCAGCAACAGAAATCACACCAGCACCACCCAAGAGCGTAAGCGGAATTGCGGTTTCATCATCACCCGAAAGCACAAGAAATCCTTTTGGGCAGTTGTCAATGATTTTTTTTCCCTGTTGTAAATCTCCACTAGCATCTTTTACACCTATAATGTTTTTGGCATCATGAGCCAAACGCAAAGTGGTTTCAGCAGTCATATTAACTCCCGTTCTACCAGGAACATTGTACACGATTAGGGGAAGTTTCGTAACCGCATCTAGCGCCATGTAGTGCCGATATAAACCCTCCTGCGACGGGCGATTGTAATAAGGCGTTACTGAAAGTATGGCATCAAATCCGGTAACGTTAATAGATTTGAATTCGTTAACAAGAGCATGCGTATTGTTTCCACCAAGCCCCATAACCAGGGGAACACGACCGTCTACTTCACGCACAAAAGTGGCAAACACTTCCTGACGCTCTTTTGGCGATAGGGTTACAGACTCGCCAGTTGTTCCTAAAGCCACAAGAAATTGAATACCGCTATCCATTAAAAACTGGATAATAGTTGAAAGTGAAGCATGGTCAACAGCACCCTCTTCATTAAATGGTGTAATTACCGCCACGCCAGTTGCTGCCCCGTTAAGTACGCTCATTGGGATTGATTTTTTTAAAATATTGTTTTATATCTGAAAAATAAGTGCCAAAATCTACAGTTGGGGGGAGAACCAAATCATTCAATTGATTGTCCATTGACGAAGGTCCGATACGAAATGACGCATTGAGTTGTGCTGAAAAAGAAATTAAAGGAAGCGTAATTTGTCCAACATAGTGCACCAAAAGGTCATATGGTTGTCCAAGAACAAAAAGTAAATCATCTGCGGTGATACGTCCTCGCCAATCTAAGCTTTGAGGGTGCAAATGCGGCGTTGCAATACCCTCTAACATTTTTTTATTGATGTTATAATGTATACGATCTATGCTATCTATTTCGGGAGAAAAAAAACGACACATTTCGTCAAACTGTGCTTCGGTAATATCCAAATCCGTGTCGTGAATAAATATCAAACTACGAATCGATTCCGGCTTAAAAGCCGAACGATTTTTCAACGCATTTAGCTGTTGAGATACCGCACGTTTGGCAAAAAACTTCATAGGACAAAAATAGCACTTTAAAAGGACGTGGGCACCTGTAAATGAACGAATCTTATAAAAAACTAACGTAATGTTTTAAATATAACAATTACATGCCTAACAACTTATCAAACTCTTGTTCTGATATGATAGAAACCCCCAAAGATTCTGCTTTCACTTTTTTGGCAGGCCCCATATTCTCGCCCGCAACCAAGTATGTCGTTTTGTTGGAAATTGAAGCGGATATCTTACCGCCATGCTGCTCAATAACTGCTTTAAGCGCATCTCTAGAGTAGTTTTCAAAAACACCTGAAACCACAAAACGCATTCCCGAAAAAATAGTTGAGCTAGGCGTGTTTGATTTTTCTTGCGTGAGTTGCACACCAGCGTTTCGCAATTGTTCAATAATTATACGATTTTCCTCTAGGCTAAAAAACGCCATGACACTTTGCGCAATGCGTGTACCGATCTCGTCAACAGTCTCCAACTGCTCGATTGTTGCATTGGCTAAGGCATCAATCGAACCAAATTCTTGTGCCAGTTTTTTGGCAACGGTTTGCCCTACATATCGGATTCCTAAGGCAAATAACACTCTAGCAAAAGGCACTTGCGTAGAGGCTGCAATTGCCTCAACAATATTGTGTGCTGATTTATCGGCAAGTCGCTCTAATGGAGTCAAATCGGCTACTCTTAAATTGTATAAATCTGCGTAAGAATTGATAAGCTGATGTTGGGTAATAAGCTGAATGGTTTCTGAACCAAGCCCATCAATATCCATTGCTTTTCTAGAGATAAAATGTGCCACACGACCCACACGTTGCGGCAAGCACCCAGAAGTGTTAGGGCAATAATGTTGGGCTTCTTCGGGATTACGAACCAATGGCGTATTACACTCAGGACAATGCGTTGCATAGCGTATACGATTGCTGCTAGCTAGGCGTTTATCAAGGTTTACAGTAGTGATTTTGGGGATAATCTCACCCCCTTTTTCTACCGATACAGTATCGTTATAGTGTAAATCCAATCCGGCAATAAAATCGGCATTGTGAAGGGAAGCGCGCTTTACTATCGTTCCTCCAAGCAGCACTGGCGTAAGTTGCGCAACAGGGGTAACTGCACCTGTTCTACCCACCTGATACACGACATCCTCGAGTTGTGTTTCAACATTTTCTGCTTTGAATTTATACGCCATTGCCCAACGTGGTGATTTCGCCGTATAGCCTAACTGTTCTTGATAAGCCAATACATTCACTTTTATCACAACCCCATCAATCTCATAAGGCAAGGTACTGCGCTCTTGCGCCCAGTGGTCGAGGTACGCAAAAACATCTTCCATAGTGGGCGCGTGAATATAGTGCTTGGGTATATAAAATCCCCAGTTGGCAGCCATTTGCAACGACTCTAATTGTGTTTTAAATAAAGGACGGTCAGTAACAATTTGATATAAAAAACAATCTAAGGGGCGTGCAGCCACCAAACTACTATCCTGTAGCTTCAAACTCCCCGATGCCGTATTTCTAGGGTTCATATAAGGCTCTTCCCCCAATGCCAAGCGTGCGGTGTTCATCGCCTCAAATCCGTCTAGAGGCAAAATTATTTCCCCACGAATGGTAAATTCTTCAGGAACAGCATCGTGGGTAATTTGCAAAGGCACAGTTTTAATTGTTTTTACATTATTGGTAACCTCATCTCCTTGAATACCATCTCCGCGGGTAACGGCTTGCGTTAGTTTTCCATTTTTATATGTTAGGCTAATGGAGGCACCATCGTATTTTAACTCACATGTGTAATCGAGGCTATCTACGCCCAGATTTTTACACATCCGCACCTCCCAATCCAATAAATCTTGACGGTTGTAGGAATTGTCTAGGGAGTACATACGATACTTATGAACCACCGTTTTAAAGTTTTTGGTTACTGCACCCCCAACACGTTGAGTGGGAGAGTTGGGATCAAAAAACTCTGGGTGTGCATCTTCTAATGCTTTTAACGCAGCTAGCTTTTCATCAAAAGCCTGATCTGAAATAATGGGAGCATCTTCAATGTAGTAGCGCTTGTTGTGCTCGTGTAATTCCTTTCGTAATGCGTCAATCTGTGTTGCTGGATTCATCAATTTTTACCCGTATAAATCTTGGATTTTCTCTAAAATCTTTTCGAAGTACAATATCGGAAAAACCTGCTTTTTGCAAAAGTCCTTTGACCGATTTCATTAAGGGGGCGTGCCCCTCAAAAAAGAGTACACCATTGGGAGCTAAGTTTTGGGTGGCATAGGCTGTAATGTGCTCGTAAAACAGTAGTGGCGATTTATCGGGAACAAAAATGGCATGATTGGGCTCATAAACCAACACATGTGGCGCCGTATTCTTTTGCCATGCCTCAGGCACATAAGGAGGATTGGAAACAATGATATCCCATTGCTGTTGTGGATGTCTTTCAGCCAACACATCCACCTGTTGAAAATGGACTTCTAACCTATTGATTTCGGCGTTGTGTTGCGCAACCGAAAGCGCATCTCCATCTATATCCCAAGCGAAAATTTCCCAAAGTGAGCACGCCTTTTTGAGCGCCAAGGCAATACAACCACTTCCGGTACCTATATCAAGGATACGAAGGGGTTTATTGTTTGGCATTGTGGAAAGCATCCAATGTACAAGCTCTTCGGTTTCGGGGCGTGGAATTAGCACCGATGTATTTACCACAAGAGATACACCAACAAAATCTACCTTACCTATTATATATTGTATTGGAGTGTTCCTTTTTAACGCCTCTAAATCGTTTGTCAACAACTCTATTTTTTGAGAAGACAGGGATTGGGGTAAGCTTAACACTACTTGGGCAGGCGTATATCCAAAACGGTTTTCACAAAGGACTGCAAAGTGTTGCCGAATTTCATCAACTCCGTATATAGCACGAAGTTCTTTTTCAAATAAATTTCGTATTTCTCCTAAGGTCACACTAATGATTTTGTCATCCACACCGGACATGAATAATGTCCTGTATTTCCCATTGGGGCATCTATGTAATCAAAGCCATTTGCTTTGTATCGTTGTTGGGCTGCGGTCATGTTGGGCATGGTTTCCAAATAGCACATTGCAAATCCAAAAGACCGTGCCACATCAAGTAATGCGGCAATCATTTGTTGCCCCAATCCTTTTCCCCTAGCCCTTGGGTCAAAGTACATTTTTTGAAGTTCACAAATGTGTGGTAAACCGTTTTGTAAGGGAGCAATTCCGGCACCCCCTAAAATTTCACCATCACAAGCTACCACCCAGTAGGCATGCTTGGGTTTCGCATAAGCCTCATACATGGCATCCAACTCGGGGTCCGCGTAGGCTGTACCTTTTTTGGGAACACCAAATTCGACCAAAACACGACGTAAAACCACTGCAAGGGTTTTGTTATCGGCGGGTATAATAGGTCTAATGACACATTGCATTGCCATGGGGATATTTGATATTTTTGCTAAAATAAACAATCCCTGTGCAAAGCACTCACCAAACATTTATGAAGCGTTGCTTGACCTTAGCTCAAAAGGGCTTAGGCAATACCTACCCCAACCCACTAGTTGGTGCTGTGGTGGTAAGTAATGGAAAAATTATTGGAGAGGGCTGGCACAAAAAAGCGGGCACGCCACATGCCGAGGTACATGCACTAAAAGGACTTTCTGATGAAGAACTTGCTTCAGCAACTTTATATGTGAATTTGGAACCCTGCTCACATTATGGCAAAACGCCTCCCTGCTGCGATTTGGTTATTTCTAGAGGAATAAAAAAAGTAGTTGTAGGCGCTATGGACCCCAATCCAAAAGTTTCTGGAAGGGGAATTCGCGCTATGGAAGCCGCTGGTATTGCAGTTACGGTTGGGGTTTTGGAGGAAGAGTGCCTGCGTCTTAACAAACGGTTTTATTGCTTACATAGCAAAAAGCGTCCTTATATTATATTGAAGTGGGCGCAGTCAGCGGACGGTTTTATTGCCCCAGATAAAGATAAAAAAGGCGATGTATTTTGGATTAGTGACACACATAGTCAGCAACTGGCACACCGTTGGCG